>JAURLY010000001.1 GCA_030830945.1 Gammaproteobacteria bacterium
CCTTCACCGGGCTTGGCGCCTTGGGCAACCTTAATCTGGATAACCTCGGCGTTGACCAAGTAGTGAGGAGTTACACCAAAACGGCCAGAAGCAACTTGCTTAATTTTCGAAGACTTGATGGTGCCGTAACGGGCAGGATCTTCGCCGCCCTCGCCAGAGTTGGAACGGCCACCAAGGGTGTTCATGGCTTCGGCTAGCGCTTCATGGGCTTCCGGTGAAAGTGCCCCCAATGACATACCGGCCGAATCAAATCGTTTGACGATAGTCTCTATTGGCTCAACTTCATCGAGAGATATCTCCTGAATGCCCGACTTAAATTTAAGCAGATCGCGCAGGGTAGCTACCGGTCGTTTGTTTACAGAGTCGGCGTATTTTTGCCAGTCTTTAAAATCACCACTGCGAACGGCGGTATGCATATACTGAATGACATCCGGGTTATAGGCGTGGTACTCCTGACCGTAGATAAACTTAAGCAGCCCGCCCGGATTAATTGGTTTGCGAGAAGTCCAGGCAATTTTGCTAACCTGTTTGGCGTCTTCTTCAAAGTCTGAGAAATCGGCTCCTTTAACCCGGCTAGGGGTGCCGTCAAAACAGAGGTCGATAATTTCGTCATTTAGGCCGACAGCTTCAAATAGTTGTGCGCCGCGATAAGAAACAGCCGCCGATATACCCATTTTTGAGAGGATTTTCTGGAGCCCCTTGTTAATTCCCTTGCGATAATTTTTCATCGCTTCCCAAGGCTCCATCAAGATTTCGCCGACATCGACCAGATTGCGCAAAACCCGATAGCTAAGATAGGGATGAATCGCCGTGGCGCCGTAGCCAATAAGACAGGCAAAGTGGTGTGGATCACGCGCTGTCGCTGTTTGGGCAATGATATTGGTTCCACAGCGAAGACCCGTTTTGACTAGGCGGTGATGCACCGCGCCAGTTGCCATAAGGGCATGAATAGGTAACTTGCCCTTGTCTATGTAGCGATCGGTCAAGATTATAAGGGCGATGTTATCGCGAGCAGCCTCTTCTGCCTGATCGCAAATTGATTCAATGGCTTCCTTAAGTGTGGTCTGCTCAGGATTGTATTGCAGATCCAGCTCTCTTGAGGGCATGTGATGATCCGATTCGGGATCAATCATGGCTGCCAGCTTATTTGTAGAAAGTACTGGTGTGGCAGTAATTACACGAAAAGCGTGTTCTGGCTCTTCGTCGAATACGTTACCTTCAGGCCCGAAACAGGTTTCCAGCGACATAACGATTGATTCGCGAAGTGGGTCAATTGGTGGATTGGTCACTTGCGCAAATTGTTGCCGGAAGTAGTCATAAAGGGAGCGATTGGTTTTTGACAATACGGCCATAGGGGTGTCATCACCCATGGAGCCGACAGCTTCCTGTCCGGATTCGGCCATAGGCCGAATTACCTGGTCACGCTCCTCAAAACTTACTTGAAACAGTTTCATGTAAGTTTTCAGGTCATCGTCGGTCAGTCCGGTAATTTCGGCGGGAGGAATCAAGGATCCTTTGATTCGCAACGCCTGTTCGCGAATCCATTTTTTATAAGGATGCGTTTGCTTTAGAGAATTGTCCACGTCCTCTGTATGCATCAAACGGCCTTCCTCTGTGTCTATCGAGAGGATTTGGCCTGGCCCCAGACGCCCTTTGGCAACGACGTCTTCGGGTTTATAACCATAGGTCCCGACTTCTGAGGCTACTGTAATGAAGTTGTCCTTGGTGACAACCCAGCGTGAGGGTCGCAAACCATTTCGGTCCAGGGTACATACAGCATAACGCCCATCGGTAATTACCAGCCCAGCCGGGCCATCCCAAGGTTCCATATGCAGCGCGTTATATTCGAAAAATGCGCGCAAGTCCGGATCCATTTGGCGTGAGTTTTGCCAGGCAGGTGGAACCATCATGCGAATAGCGCGGTGAAGATCCATACCGCCAAGAACAAGCAATTCCAGCATGTTATCCAGACTGGATGAGTCAGAGCCGGTTCGATTTACCAGAGGGGTAATTTCTGAAAGGTCACCAAGTAACTCGGACTGGAAAAGAGGTGTTCGGGCAACTGACCAGTTGCGGTTACCTGTGATGGTATTGATCTCACCGTTGTGAGCCAGCATACGGAAAGGTTGCGCCAGCGGCCATCTAGGCAGGGTGTTGGTTGAAAAACGTTGATGGAAAACACAAATAGCTGTTTCCAGGCGTTTGTCCGCCAAGTCTGGATAAAAACTGGACAGGTCTGCAGGCATCATCAAGCCTTTGTAGCTCAACACGGATCGAGACAGGCTTGCTATATAGAAATCCTGATTATCTTGGAGAGCGATTTCAGCTTTGCGGCGAGCAATAAATAGCTGTCCGTCAAAATGAGCATCATCCAAATCGCCTGGTCCGACAAAAAGATGCTCTATAGCCGGAACCGATTCCAGGGCGATGGGGCCCAGACAGTCGTTGTTTGTGGGAACTTCACGCCAGCCGAGTATTTCCAGGCCGCGATCTTTTATCGCGGTCTCGACGGCAGCTCGTTCTTTTTCGCGAATTGCTGCATCGGTTGACAACATAATGGCGCCAACGCCATAGGTTTCGGGCAAATCGATTCCGGACGATTCTTTAGCGACCGTTCGAAGAAAGCTGTCTGGCTTTTGAAGCAACAGCCCACAGCCGTCACCTGTTTTACCGTCGGCAGCAATACCGCCTCGGTGAGTCATGCAGGTTAGAGACTCAATTGCTGTTTCCAAAAGACGATGGCTTCGCTCGCCCTGTAAATGAGCGATCAGGCCGAAGCCGCAGTTGTCTTTGAACTCATCAATATTATATAGGCCAGAAGGCATAATTTACCTATAAATCAGATGCTTACAGAAAAAATAGCCCCACCGGATAGGGTGAGGCTGGCAAAGGGATGGTAATTCTACACTTGAGTTGTCTTTGCGACAAATCGGTGTGCTGCACAAGGTTGATATATCAATTTTGTCGGGTTGTGAATAGCGCCTCATGGATGCACCCATGCGTGAATGCTGTGCTAATCTTGTTACCATCATATTTTTCGACAAAAGGGCGTTAAATGGCCGCAAATTCTCTCCTCGACCTGGTTGGCAATACACCATTACTTAGACTGAAAGCCGTTTCGGATCTAACGGGGTGTGATATCTACGGCAAGTGCGAATTCCTTAACCCCGGTGGCTCCGTAAAGGATCGGACGGCTTTGGGCATTATTCGCTGTGCTGAGCAGCGAGGTGAGCTGCAACCCGGGGGAACTATTGTTGAGGGGACAGCAGGTAATACAGGTATTGGATTATGTATTCTTGGAAATGCGTTGGGTTACAAGACACGTATTGTGATGCCCATGAATCAGTCCAAGGAAAAACTTGAACAGCTAGAATTGCTTGGCGCTGATCTGCATCTAGTGCAGGTGACAGGTTATGACGATGATAAACATTATGTTCATCAGGCCAGGCGGATGGCCGAAGAGATGAATGCGAAAGAGCCAGGCAGCGCGTTTTGGGCCAGGCAATTTGATAATACCGACAACCGTTGGATTCATCGAGAAACAACCGGTCAGGAAATCTGGACCCAGACAGGGGGAAAGGTTGATGGTTTTATTTGTTCAGTGGGTACTGGCGGAACCCTGGCCGGGGTTGGTGATGCGCTAAAGGATAAAAATCCAAATATCAAGATTGGATTGGCTGACCCCAATGGTTCCTCACTTTATAGTTTTTTCACCGAAGGTAAGTTGGAGTCGTCAGGTAACTCTGTTGCTGAAGGCATTGGTATCAGTCATATCACGCAAAACCTGGAAGATGCCTCCATAGATATGGCTTTTCGAATTTCAGATCAAGAAGCATTGCCGTATATATACGACCTGTTGGCAGAAGAGGGAGTTTGTCTCGGTGGATCATCGGCTATTAATATAGCGGGTGCGGTTTTAATGGCAAAAGAGCTGGGTCCCGGGCATAAAATTGTTACCATTCTCTGTGATTATGGGACTCGCTATCAGAGCAAGATTTATAACCCAACTTATCTTAAAGCCAGAAACCTACCAGTTCCCGGCTGGTTGCGTTAGGCTAAAGTGGCGTTAGCCGCAAAACTTTAAATCCTTTGCCCCTTGCGATCTCTTCTGGGATTAGGTGGTTTTCACAAGCCACTTTTTCCAAAGGTAAAAACTGGTTCACAACAAACCAGGCAATACCCTTATTGCCTAGAAGTCGATGTGTATTTTTCAAAAATCGCTGGTGGAGGTCAGGGGTTGTGGTAAACCCCTGGTGAAAAGGTGGGTTACTGAGAATCAGGTCGTATTCGCCGATTATTCGATCGCCCGCGTTTGACGCCTGTACTTCAGCTCCTGCTGCTTCCAGATTTTTGGAAGCCGCTTCCAGCGCACCAAAACAGTTATCTGTGGCAGTAAGTAAAGTAGGTTTTTTCTGTGCCGCCCACAAGCTGAGATAGCCATATCCGCAGCCAATATCGAGTATACGAAGTCCCTCTTTACTATCCTCGTGAGTGGACAGCGTATCAATCAAAAAATCACTGCCGGCATCAATTTTGTCCCAACCATAAATTCCAGGTTTGCTCCAAAAGGGTTTTATTTCAGGGTGCTCAATTTGTCGCAGGTTCAGATAATCCTCGTCGCTTAAAAGTTCGGTGTTATCGGAATTTTTTTTCAGGCAGGCGATGGATAATTGGTTTTTCCCCTTAGAGACGTTTGCAGTACTGTCGAGCAGTGCAGATGCACGTTTGATATGGGTTTTAATACCTTCGTTTTTATAACCGAATAACCATAGTTTGCCACCGACGGAAAGATATTTACTTGCCTGATTAAGAAGAAAGTGTGTCAAAGGCCTTTCTTTCGGTACACGGATAAACAGTTCCTCTGGTTTGTCCTCAGATTTAATTTCAAAATCTGAAAATCGCGACAAGATTCCTTTGGACACAGCCAGTTCGTGCTGATCAAATCGATTGCTTATAAATAATAAGCGTTCTCTAGGCAAGATACCCATCTGAGCAGGTTGTATGGGGTGCTCATCGGCCAGCCAGATAAAGTTGGAATCCGGTCGATCTTTCTTTTGGGCAAGAATCGTCTTTATTAGCGCCGCCACTGCGGCGTCTGACTCAAACACTGTTTATCTCGGTTGTGGTTAAGGGACGGTATTCTCCGGGGGCCAGTTGTTCATCGAGACGAATATTCCCGATTTGAACCCTATGTAGCTGATCCACAGCGTTGTCTACTGCGTGCAACATGCGTTTTACCTGATGGTACTTGCCCTCTGTTATGTGCAGCAACATTTGATCTGGTCGAAGAAGTTCAATCTTGGCTGGCTTGGTTCGTACTTTCTCAGGCTCTAAAAAAATGCCCTTTTCCAGTTTCGTAATCATTTGCTCGGTAATGAACTCGTTAGTGCTGACCAAATAAATCTTGGTGCACTCATGGCGTGGAGAGGTTACGCGATGAGACCACTGACCATCGCCGGTAATAAGAACCAGCCCAGTGGTATCTAGATCGAGTCGACCCGCTACATGGAGGTCTGAGTGAGGCTCGTCAAGAAGATCAAAAACTGTAGGGTGTAAGGCATCGCTATTGGCGCAAACCACTCCATCAGGCTTGTTCAACATAAAATAGCCGGGGCCAAGAACAGAAATGACTTCGCCGTCGATGGTTATCTGTTCGTCCTCTTTGACAGAGTACGAAGGGTCGCTAATGGAGATGCTGTCTACGGCAACTCGTGCTTCTTTGAGCAAAAGTTTGGCCTCCTTGCGAGATAAACTCGTGTTATTGGCGAGAAATCGATCCAGTCGCATGCTTGGATTATATGTTGATGAGAGTTTTCATGCGTTAATTAAGTCTTCCTTGATAAGGCAGAGCCTGTTCTGGAGCTATTATTGCGATTTAGGCTCAAAGAAATCTTTTCGCCAATCTTGGCGAGCATATCTAGATCCACACCGGTGCTAAAACCTGCCCCTTCCAGCATGTAAACCAGATCTTCTGTGGCCAGATTGCCCGTTGCCCCGGGAGCAAAAGGGCAACCACCTAATCCAGCTATGGCGGCATCGAAAGTTCGTATGCCCATATCCAGCGCCACTTTACTGTTTGCTAGTGCCTGACCGTATGTGTCATGTAAATGTACCGCAAGCTTTGACGCTGGTAACGATCGCCCAAGGCAGGCTTGAATCAAAAGCTCCGTACTTTTAGTGGTCCCAATGCCAATGGTATCTGCCAGACAAACTTCATAGCATCCGAGGCTTAAGAGTTCCTCGGCTAGGCCCACTACATTTTTTGGTGGTACCTCTCCAGTAAATGGGCATCCCAAGGCGCAGGAAATATAACCACGAACAGGCAAGCCTTTGGCAAGGCTTTTTTCGATGACCTGATGGAATTGCAGCATGCTTTCAGCAATAGAAGCATTGATATTGCGTTGCGAGAATTCTTCCGACGCAGCGACAAAAATAGCGATTTCGTCAACCGGAAGTTCGGCGGCCCTTTCCGCTCCCTTGAGATTGGGAACGAGGGCAGAATAGCGAACGCCTGGACGTTTAATGAGTTGCTGAAAAAGCAGATCGGAGTCAGCCATTTGCGGAACTTTCGTGGGATGGACAAACGCGCCTGCCTCAATTCGTTTTATCCCTGACCTGGCGAGCGAATCAATAAGAGAGAGCTTAAGCTGTAAATCAACTTTTGCTGGCTCGTTTTGTAAACCGTCCCTTGGTCCAACCTCGACGAGACTAACGGTGGTGCAATTCGATTTCATCTTTTCGGTCAAAATGTTCTTGCTGGCTCGCGTATATTTTCTTTATGTGTTCTCTGGCCCAAGAGTGCATGGGCGAGTTTGCTGTTCGTTTGTGGTACACCATCATTATGTCAATAACGGTAGCTCCTTCCTTTCCTGGCAGGGGCATCGTAGTGATTGCCCCTGTGGCCTTAATAAAAGGCAAGCTCAATCTCGGAGTAAACATGAGGAAATCGGTCTGAGCTACCGTTTGAATAGCGGTGAGATAATCTGGCGTTTCGAGCATGATAGAGCTCAGGTTAAAATATCTGGCGAAGTTAGGTGGCA
>JAURLY010000056.1 GCA_030830945.1 Gammaproteobacteria bacterium
CGGTGGCCCATACCTTGATGATCAAGTGTCGCAGGGCGCTGAAGCAGACGGGGATGAAAACACTTGTGCTCGCAGGCGGGGTCGCTGCCAATAAACGGCTGAGGGAGCTCATGGCGGAGATGGTGGCAAAACAAAAGGCGGAACTTTTTTATCCCCGATTGAAGTTTTGTACAGACAATGGCGCCATGATCGCCTATGTTGGTGCTCTTAGATTAAACGGGGGAGAGCGGTCTGATTCTATCGAAGTGCAGCCGCGAATGACGCTCTCGGACTTATCCAAAATTGAGGCTGCCTAATGTCAGACTATATTTTTATCGAAGGACTCGAGGTTGACACGGTTATAGGTGTGCTCGATTGGGAGCGAGAGATCAAGCAGCGCCTGGTGATTGATCTTCGCCTTAATGTCACCTCAGTGGCCAAGGCGGCCAAAACCGATGATATACGGCATACACTGGATTATGCCGCGATCAGTAAACGGGTGGTTGAATATGCCCAGGCTTCTTCTTATCAATTGATTGAGACCATGGCCGAGCGACTGGCTGTTCTCCTGTTGCGTGAGTTCAGTCTGGCCAAAGTAAAAATCAAGGTGTCTAAACCCGGTGCAGTCCCAGCTGCTAAGAATGTCGCCGTGGAGATTAAGCGGAGCCGATATTGAGTTCAGGGCCCGTTCGTGTCTATCTGGGAATAGGCAGTAATATTGATCCCGAAACCCATGTTCCGAAAGCCCTGCATGCGCTGGAAGCCGAATTTGGTTTGATTAGTCGTTCGTCGTTCTACCAGAATAGATCGATGGGGTTCGATGGGCCTGACTTTATCAACCTGGTGGTCAGTTTTTCCACGACATTTGATTTCCTCGATCTTGATGAGTGCCTGAAGAATATCGAAGTAAGCTGTGGCCGGGATCGCTCACGCGAGAAAGGAAAAGGGTCGCGTACGCTGGATTTGGATTTACTGCTTTTTGGGGCGATGGAAGGTGAGGTTCACGGCTGTGTTCTTCCCAGACCTGAAATATATGAGCGCCAGTTCGTTTGGCAGCCTTTGCTGGAAATATTTGAGGCTAGCCAACGGCTAAGTGCTTTTGAAATCAGGATACAAAGCCAGCTAGGTCTATTGGCAAATGAGGCTTCTTTGTCGCCCCTGACTAATTGGCCTAAATAAGATCCACTTCCCTAAGTGGTCAGTTCAAGTTCAGTATCAATGGCCGGTTTTCCGGAAAGCCCCATCACTATAGATTTCATCTTAAGCCAGGGGTCTCCATGCCGGTTACTTTTAATCGCACGGTCAGCAAGCCGGCAAAGCCTTAGCAAATTGACGGCCGTTGTGGGCGATGTTCGGCGAACTGCTTTGTGAACCAGAGGCTGACGTTTCTGCCAAACACCTGAATTTCGGATGGCGACTTCCAGATTTTGCCCGCGTGCGCAGGCATCCTGTATCTGCAGAATTTGCCTTACTTCCTTGGTGAGCACCCAAAGCATCAAGGTGGCTTCGGTGCCTTCTTCTTTTAGCCCTTGCAGACTAATAACTGCTTCAGCAGTATTGCCAAACAAACAGTGATCGACGGTTTTAAATACATCATAGCGTGCACTGTTGACGACTAATTCAGCCATAGTGGCGGCGTCCACGGGGCCTTCGACCAACAGCGAGAGTTTTTCCACTTCTTGCTGGGCAGCCAACAAATTACCCTCTACGCGTTCGGCGAGAATAGCAACGGCGTCGCGGTCGGCCTCAATTCCCTTGGAGCGTAAGCGCTGATTAAGCCAGCCAGGCATTTGGCGCTGATCAACTGGCCAAACCTGGACATGACCACCAGTGCTTTCAAGAGTGGTTACCCATTTACTGCGCTGCTGGCTGCGGTCGAGCTTGCCGGTGATGACCAGTAGAAGAATATCCTCAGGGATTGATTGGCAGAATTCGACCAATGCCTTAGAGCCTTTATCGCCAGGTTTACTGTTAGGAATACGTAATTCGATGATGCGCTTATCCGCAAACAGTGACATGGCCTGCGTTTCGCCGATAAATTCATCCCAGTCGACACTGTCGGCGTGAAACAACAAACGCTCACCGAATCCTTGTTGGCGACCAGCCTGTCGAATATGGTCAGCGGCCTCGCTGGCAAGCAGGGCCTCCTCGCCACTAATGAGGTAACAGGGCTTAAGATTACGCGCCAGATCCTGAGCGAGGCTCTCAGCCCTTATTTTCATTGAACGGCAACTTCTCGCGGCTGGTTTTCCCGAAGCAGGCTGTCCAGTTTGTATACCACTCGCCGGCTCAGGTTGGCATTTAGGTAATCAATAATTCTTTGTTTTTCTTGCTGCCTGGCACGTGGGTTGGAATGCGAGGTGGTAAATAATTGGCTGGCAGTAAAGCTAGTGGAAAACATGATCTGGCCAGTCTCATCAATAATTTGAAAGTCCACTTCTTTTTCAACCTCGACCTGGCGGTTTAGCAGGCTGGTAGTCAGGCTATACGAGTTTTCGATCACTTCTTCCCGGGTTATTACAATACCCATGGATCCAGCCTTGGGGATGTTCAACACTTCTTGTTCCGTAATGGTGGCAAGATCACTGGCAAGCCGTGTGCTCACAGGCCTGTCGTTTATTTGGTGCATATCCACCTCATCCTGGACGTACATCTGTCCCAGATCGGCGACCATGGTTGTATCGCGCAGCTGAAAGCCGCAACCAGTTATGATTACAAAAACAAGGAGAGACGCGAGTCTAGCTAACAACAACATTTACCAATTTCCCCGGTACGACAATAACTTTACGGATGGTTAGACCTTCGGTAAAGCGCTGAACATTTTCATCCGCTATGGCCGCAGCCTCAACCTCGTTTTGGGGTGCATCAGCAGCTACCTCAACTTTGCCGCGTAGCTTCCCGTTTACCTGCACAACATACTGGATGCTGTCCTGAATAAGCGCGTCTTCATCAACCTGTGGCCAGCTTGCGTCCATGATAGAACCTTCGTTTCCGAAAGATTGCCACAGGGTATGACTTATATGTGGGACGCAGGGAGCCAGGACAAGTACCGCAGTGCTTATTGCCTCGCGCTCGACAGCTAATCCCTGACCAGATGATCGGTCCGCATGGCGGCTGACTTCATTAATAAGCTCCATCACGGCAGCAATGGCTGTGTTGAACGTCTGGCGTCGACCGTAATCGTCGCTTACTTTTTTGATTGTTTCGTGAGTCTTTCTCCGAAGCGCCTTTTGATCATCAGTGAGTAGATCAGGTTTCAGCGCATCGGGTTCGCCAGCAGCGATATGTTCCTGGGTAATCGCCCATAGGCGCCGGAGAAAGCGAAACGCCCCCTGAACACCTTCGTCGGACCATTCCAGGGTTTGCTCGGGTGGCGCGGCAAACATGGTGAACAGGCGAACCGTATCGGCCCCGTATTCGTTTACAGCGCTTTGCGGGTCAATGCCGTTGTTTTTGGACTTGGACATTTTCGTGACGCCGCCCAATTCCAGTTGCTCGCCATCAATGGACGCACCCGTAACCTTGCCTTTGTCATCCTTAGTGAGTTCAACCTCGGATGGGTTGAACCAGGTTTTGGAACCATCCTCATTTTGTTTGTAGAACGAATCGGCCAGAACCATGCCCTGACAGAGCAGACGCTTGAACGGTTCGTTGCATTTCACCAGCCCTTCGTCACGCATCAATTTGTGAAAGAAACGGGCGTACAACAAATGAAGAATGGCGTGCTCGATACCGCCAACATATTGATCCACTGGTAACCAGTAATCGGCGCGCTCAGGATCGATCATGCCATCGGTAAAGTCCGGGCAGGTATATCTCGCGTAGTACCAGCTGGATTCCATGAAGGTGTCGAAGGTGTCGGTTTCGTGTTCGACGGCTTGCCCATCAAGTTCGGCTTTGCGCCATTCCATGTCGAATTTAATTGGGGAATTTACCCCATCCATCACAACCTCTTCTGGTAACAGAACGGGGAGCCTGTCCAGCGGCACAGGGATTTCCCCACCGTTCGGTAGTTCCGCAGAGGCAGGCAGGTTGAACATGGGAATAGGGGCGCCCCAGTAGCGTTGACGGGAAACCCCCCAGTCGCGTAATCGGAATTTGGTCGTTACTCGACCTTTGCCCTTGTCGTGAAGCTTTTTCGCAATGGCATCAAAGGCCTTTTTGAAATTAAGTCCATCCAGATCATTGAACGCATCGCCGGAATTTACGAGAACGCCTTTCTCGACAAAGGCCGCTTTGTCCAGATCACACTCCTCTCCTTGAGCGGGAGCAATTACCTGCTTGATATCCAGGCCAAATTTTTGGGCAAATTCATAGTCTCTTTGGTCATGTGCTGGCACGGCCATAACCGCACCGGAGCCGTAATCCATTAACACATAATTGGCGATCCAAATCGGAACTTCCTGACTTGTCAGTGGGTGAATGGCTTTTAGGCCAGTATCCATCCCGCGTTTTTCCATGGTGGCCATTTCAGCTTCAGAGACAGCTTGCTCCTTGCACTGTTTAATGAAGGCGGCCAGCTCAGGGTTTGACTCAGCCAGTTCCAGGGCGATCGGGTGTTCGGCAGCAATGCTAACCCAGGTGACACCCATCAATGTGTCCGGCCGGGTGGTATAAACCTCGAAACTTTCCAAGCCTGAAACAGGTTGCTCCAGATCAAAAATGATTTCCTGGCCTTTGGATTTGCCAATCCAGTTTTTTTGCATGGTGCGAACTTGTTCTGGCCAATCGGGCAGTTCATCCAGGCTTGAAAGCAGTTCGTCGGCGTAATCCGTAATCTTGATAAACCACTGGGGGATTTCCTTGCGTTCGACCAGAGCCCCTGAGCGCCATCCGCGGCCATCGATAACCTGTTCATTGGCCAGCACTGTTTGATCGACTGGATCCCAGTTGACCGTCGCCATTTTTTTGTAGACCAGCCCTTTTTCGTAAAGGCGGGTAAAGAACCATTGTTCCCACTTGTAGTAATCGGGCTGGCAAGTCGCCAGCTCGCGCGACCAGTCAAAGCTAAAGCCCAGTGAGTTTAGCTGGGCTTTCATGTATTCGATATTGGCGTATGTCCATTTGGCCGGGGCCGTTTTGTTTTGGATTGCCGCATTCTCGGCGGGTAGCGCAAAAGCATCCCACCCCATAGGGTGCAAA
>JAURLY010000057.1 GCA_030830945.1 Gammaproteobacteria bacterium
CAAAAATACCCTGATATCAACGGAAAAAGCAATAGACCAATGTGATTTGGATAGTTTTTATCCTGGCTCCGAATACTCTGGCGAATCGGCAACATAGCGTTTATGCTATGGTCGGTTCTACACAACAAAAGGGGAGATTGATGAAAACTGCGTCACGATTTTTTTTGGCTGTTATCGGATTTTCTGTGCTAATGCCGACTTTTGCCGAACAGGACCCCACTATCACTACCATTAAAGCGCGTCAGGGTGAGATGAATATCCGGGCCCACAATCTCGGCCCGCTGATTGCCATGGCAAAAGGGGACATGCCCTACGATGCGCAACTCGCGACTCAACTTGCCGCCAATCTGAAATTCCTGCTCGATCTCGATACCAGTCGATTCTGGCCACCGGGCACGGACAGCAACAGCTACCCGGAAAATAGCAAGGCTTTGCCTGAGATCTGGACCACCTACCCGGAAATCGGAAAGTATGCCGAGAAACATGACAAGGCAGTAATCGAACTGGATGCCGTAGCCGGTGAGAGTCTGGAAGCCCTGCGTGCAAAAATTGGTGCCGTGGGTGATTCCTGTAAGGGCTGCCATGACGAGTACGCGAAAGAGCATTAATTCCGCCCCCATTGAAAGGCTTTAAACGGGAAAAAATCTGGGACCCGATCTCTCGGCTGTGGCACTGGCTGTTGGTAATCGGTGTCTCAGCCGCGTGGTGGTACGGCAAAAACATGACCTTCGCTACGGTGGATTGGCATTTCTACCTGGGTTATGGGGTGCTGGGCCTGGTGCTGTTCCGCCTGCTTTGGGGATTCGTGGGCCCCGCGCCCATTCGGTTTCGCAGCCTCCTGCACTCCCCCGCGGCAATCCGGCAATACCTGAAAACCCTCGGTGTCCGCAGCCCCAGTGGCAGTCCTGGGCACAATCCCCTGGGCTCGCTCTCGGTGCTTGCCCTGTTGGCAAGCATTGCTTTTCAGGCTGTTAGCGGCCTGTTTATCGAGGCGGACGATTATTTTGAATCGGCCCCTCTGGCAAAATACCTGTCCGCAGAAATGGTCAACCAGCTAACAGGCTGGCACCGCCTGAACGCAACAATTCTTTTGGTGCTGGTGGGCCTGCACCTTAGCGCCATACTTTTTTACTGGCTGTGGAAGAAAGAAAACCTGACCAGGCCGATGATTACCGGTTGGAAGTGGGTCAAGGAAAATAAATCCGCTGACTGAAAGGTTGAAGGTCCATTTGTTAAGGATTGGCTACGGGTAAATTCAACAACCGGCATTTGGGCAACAATCGGATAGTTGGTTGAACTTTTTCAGTTATCAGGGTCAGGCCTTGTCTTTTGCCTGAGCCGTTATTTGGCCAGATAGATGTGCCCCTGACCATTGTCGTGCGGGGTTACGTGATACATCGCACCAATAAAGAATATCGGGGTAGGTTTAATTCGACCCCAAATATCAATTCAGATGGGTTTGTGTTGCACCCTGGACTGGATTTTATATACGAGAGCGTGTCTCGGTTTTTTGGTTTCTACCTCATCCATAGATACCTCTAACGTTCGCGTTAACCCGCGAGTAAAAGGGGCGCGAAGCGCCGCTTTTGCAAGTCGGTGTTGAACGCGTTGTTATGCATTACTCATTGTCAAAATAGTCGGAGTCCAGTTTTTTGACTTCGTACTGGCCCACTGTTGAAACGCCGATATTATGTTCTGCCATTAGCTTGGAAAAATGCTCGCCATCAATCAAAATGATTTTCGTTTCAATAACCGAGGCGTATTCTCTTGCCTCTTTGGTAAACGATGATGTTGTGATGAATACACCTTTTCTTGCGCGCTGCCCTTGTAATGCTCCGGCAAATTTTTGTATTTCGGGGCGACCTACAACGCCTTCCCATCGCTTGGCTTGAATATAGATAACATCCAGGCCAAGGCGGTCTTCGTTGATGATTCCATCTATACCACCGTCACCGCTTTTACCGAGCGCTCTTCCTGCATCTTGTCGATTACCGCCATATCCCATTTTCACGAGGAGATCGACAACAACACGCTCAAAGAATGAAGGAGAGGATTCTTTGACTGCGACTAGGATTTCAGATTCCAGTGCTGATCGAAGTTTATTGTATGCAGACGCGAGAGAATCTTCTGGCGTTAAGGTGGATTCTTGCTCCGAGGTTTGCAACAGTTCTGTTTGGTCCTCTTCGCCCTTTTCTTTTTTTCGGTTTTTGAACTCGATAAATTCAGGAAATTGTTCAAGAGTCGATGCATCAATACGCGATGGGTTTGTTGCCAGTAATTCATTGCCTTGTTGCGTGATAGTGAAAAAGCCTCGTTTCGGTGACGTCAACAAGCCAGCCTGTTTCAGGTAAGAACGCGCCCAGCCCACACGATTGTTAAAAACGGCCTGACTTCCACTTGGAAGGAGCTCATTTCTTTCTTCTGTCGAAAGGTTGAATTGATCAGCCAGTTCTTCAACTGCCTTGCTGAATTTATGTTCGTTCCCGTCCGATGCCAGTTTTAATACTGGAAGCATTAGCGTTTGGTAGTCTGGGATCGTCACGAGTTTTGGGTTCCTTGTTTATGCATAACTATTAATGAACGCCACGTGCGACAACTCTTCGGAATACGTGCAGGTGTGCATGATGTACCCGGATTCGGATATAAACGCGCAGGTGCGACATATCACTCCCTGATTGATTATTTATTTGCGCCACAATACGCTGATTTCAAAGGAAAAATCAATAGGTCAGCAAACCCTCTCAAGATATGACGCACGAGCTCTGTTATTTGGCATTTTGGCACTTAATTGAGCAGGTGCGATATATGTTGCCAAAACACATATCGATATAAACCCCACAACCTTTTGATATTTATATAAATAAAGCATGGACTGTGTCAGCAGCCCAGATGAACGCACTTCAATAGCACGGAACGAATTTAGATATACTGCTTCTCGGAATGCATCGGACCCACAGTGGACCCACAGTTTGGCTTGCGGGTGTTTTTGCCGCCGCATGCCACGGCAGTCCGCTTATAACAACAAGTACGGAGCGCACATGAAAACCATCGGGTTATTGGGCGGTATGAGCTGGGAAAGCACCGTCACCTATTACCGGGCGATCAACGAGGGCGTGAAGCGCGAACTGGGCGGCTTGCACTCCGCCAAAATTGCACTGTTCAGCGTCGATTTTGCACCCATTGAACAACTCCAGCACGCCGGTGACTGGGCTCGCACGGCAGTCATTCTTGGCGCGGCGGCGCGCAGTGTCGAGGCGGCCGGGGCCGACTGCCTGGTGATCTGCACGAACACCATGCATAAGGTTGCGGCTGATATCGAAGGAGCCATCCAAATTCCTCTGCTCCATATTGCCGATGCAACAGCCGACGTATTGCGACGGGACGGCATACAAACCGTTGGCCTGCTCGGCACCGCATTTACCATGGAGCAAAACTTTTACAAAGGCAGGCTCGCGGATAAATACGGCCTGAAGGTGTTGATTCCCGGCGAGAAGGACAGAGGCACTGTTCAAGAAGCGATCTATAACGAGCTGTGCGTGGGGCGCACCACCGCTGCCGCGAAACCGGATTACCTGCGCATTATCGATGAACTCGCCGGGCGGGGAGCGCAGGCAATTATCCGCGGCTGCACGGAAATCGGCATGCTGGTCAATCACGGGGACACCGACGTGAGACTGTACGACACAACCCTTATTCACGCGGAAAAAGCCGTGGCATTCGCTATGCAATAAGCGTCGATACCGTTTTCATGAAGAACACCAGAATTTGCGCCACCGGAAAAA
>JAURLY010000058.1 GCA_030830945.1 Gammaproteobacteria bacterium
CACAACGGTATTGAGTATGGCGACATGCAATTAATCTGTGAGGCTTATCAGGTAATGCGTGATCTTCTGGGCATGAATGCTGATGAAATACATCAGGTTTTTGCCGACTGGAACGAAGGTGAGCTGAACAGCTATCTGATTGAAATCAGCCGGGACATCATGGCATTCAGGGATGAAGATGGCGAACCGCTAGTTGAAAAAATCCTTGATACGGCAGGACAAAAGGGCACGGGCAAATGGACCGGGGTCACAGCGTTGCACTTGGGAACCCCTCTTACCCTAATCGGGGAAGCCGTATTTTCGCGCTGTTTGTCTGCCCAAAAAGAAGAGCGCGTACAGGCATCCAATATCATCTCTGGCCCTGAAATCTCATTCTCGGGCGATCGGCAGGCCATGATCGAAAATCTGCGTCAGGCTGTTTTTGCTTCAAAAATTATTAGCTACGCACAGGGCTACCTGCTTATGCGTGAAGCCGCCAAGGAATATGGCTGGAGCCTTAACTACGGTGGCATCGCGTTAATGTGGCGTGGCGGCTGCATAATTCGCTCCTCCTTTTTGGAAAAAATTAAAGACGCTTTTGACCTGAATCCCGATCTCAGCAATTTACTGCTCGACGACTTTTTCCGTGAGAAAGTGGAGTCCAGCCAAATGGGCTGGAGAAAACTTGCCGCAGAAGCGATGGTCAATGGTATTCCTATTCCGGCAATTACATCGGCCCTTAATTATTTTGACGGTTACCGATGCAAGCGCCTTCCCGCCAATTTACTGCAGGCGCAAAGAGACTATTTTGGCGCTCATACATATGAACGGGTCGACAAACCTCGTGGAGAATTTTTTCACACCAATTGGACAGGAAGAGGTGGTGAAACCGCATCCACAACATACGATGTCTAATCCTTAAACAAATTTGTGATTAAGAGCGAATTTTTTGGTCTGACCACTGCTACATCCCATGAAAAAAATTGTTCGCATGACCACTGCTCTCTTTCTTATGCCTCTTTGGTTCCTTTTGCCAATTTCAGCTTTGGCACAGGACTCTTTCGTCTCACTGATCTACCACCGCTTTGGCGAAAACAATATCCCCAGCACGAATATCCGACTAGAACAGTTTCGCGCGCATCTCGACTATCTAGAGGAGGGCGGATTTGAGGCCATCAGCCTCCAGCAGGCATATGACTTTCTGACGGACGGTACCCAGCTACCTGACAAGGCAGTTTTGATTACAATCGATGACGCCTATCTTTCTGTTTATACCGAAGCATACCCCTTACTGCAGGAATTTGATTTTCCGTTTTTGGTTTTTGTCGCAACGGATCCCGTGGACCAAAAACTGGATGGCTACATGAGCTGGGAGCAGATGCGTGAAATGCAGGCCAACGGCGTCAGCTTTGCAAATCATAGTGCTTCACACGAGTCTCTCCTTAGGCGCCTTGAAGGGGAGCGAAAAAACGAATGGCTGCAGAGGATTGAAGCCGATATAGATAAAAGCATGGCCCGTCTGAATGACGAGCTGGAACCTTTCCCTAGAGTTTTTGCATACCCCTACGGTGAGTTTGATATTCAAACTGGCAACCTTCTACGCAAAAAAGGCTACATTGCATTTGGCCAACAATCTGGTGCTGTCGGCAGCCTAAGTGACCAACGCTGGCTACCCCGTTTTCCTATCAACGAAAACTATGGGGAAATAAATGACTATAGAACTAAAGTCAGCAGTCTGCCACTTCCGGTCATTTCAGTAACGCCGGAAGATCATTTCACCAACAATAGACAACCTCGGCTGGAGATAGAGCTGGCTCAAGCCGGCGGACGAATTGAAGAGCTCGCCTGTTATGTCAGCGGCCAAGGACAGGTGCCCGTCGAATGGGAAGTATCCGGGCGCAAGTTTCATGTTTCCCCAAATGAAAGACTCCCTGAAGGACGCAGCCGCGTTAACTGTACGGCACCCACAAACTCTGGAAGATTTCTTTGGTTTAGTCATCACTGGGTGATCGGGATCGCTGAGCTAGGCGAAAGTCCCTGACTTCTTTGGCTACAGTCGCAGGCCAGTTTCGGCCACAAAAACAAATTTTCTTACATTCATCGCTCACCCGCTATTTTTATTTTTAATCCAAACCATTAGAATGGCCCCCGCTCCTTGGGGGTGGCCTGCCGTTGGCTTTTCGACAGCGGCCTGAGATGTTCTCTTGAACAAACCCCTAGCACCTGATCCGGTTAATGCCGGCGTAGGGATAGGACCAACATCCGTTTCTTTCGCTCTCGCGTGCCGGGTCTCCTTAACAACCATCGTTACTGGAGGCTCAACATGTCCAACCAAACAAATATTTTTCTTGCTCTATACGGCGCATGCTTGCTAAGTACGTCACTTCATGCCGCAGTAATCGAGGAGATTATTATCACCGCCGATTTCCGCGAGAACACCCTGATGGATTCCACAACCAGTATTTCGGTCGTCGACCAGAATGCTATCCAGCGTCGCGCAGCAGACCAGTTGGAGGAAATTCTTAATCTGGCACCCAACCTGAATTACTCGGCGGGGGCATCCCGTGGTCGCTATCTACAGATTCGGGGCATTGGTGAGCGCAGTCAATTCGTCGACCCTGTCAGCCCCTCGGTCGGGCTGACCATAGACGGCATTGATTTCAGCACCATGGGCAATGCGGCAACCCTCTTTGATGTCGCCCAGGTGGACATCCTGCGCGGTCCTCAAGGCACCAAGTTCGGCGCCAGTGCCATGGCTGGCCTGGTAAATGTCCAATCAAATGCACCTACTTCGCAGTCTGAAGGTCGGATCAAGGCGGGAATGGGAAACTATGGACGCCAGGAATTGGGGGGGGTGCTTTCCGGTCCACTGGCTGATCAAATACAGGCCAGAATAGCCATCAACCAAATGAGCTCGGAAGGTTACGTTTACAACCGTTTTCTCGATCGCGACGATACCAATGATCGCGATGAACTGACCGCCCGGGCAAAATTGAACTGGCAGGCCAACGCCGATACGGATGTCTCGGTCACCTACGTGCATCTGGATATTGATAACGGCTACGATGCTTTCTCGCTGGATAACAATCGAGTGACCCTTTCTGACGAGCCAGGGCAGGATCGACAGGAAACCGATG
>JAURLY010000059.1 GCA_030830945.1 Gammaproteobacteria bacterium
GCTCCAGTCTTGAGATTATTGTGCAGACAATTGATGAGCTCACACAAGGCGTAGAAGACTGTGTTGAACTGTTAGAGATGGCAGCAGAAGAAAACGATGCAGATGCCGTTACTGAAATTGAGTCTGAGGTGGACAAGCTCCTTTCCCGGTTGGAAGACCTGGAATTCCGTCGGATGTTTTCCGGAGCGATGGATGAAAACAACGCGTTTATGGATATTCAGGCTGGTTCTGGTGGCACTGAGGCTCAGGATTGGGCTGAGATGCTGCTGCGAATGTATCTCCGGTGGGCAGAAAGCAAAGGTTTTAAGGCCGAGCTGACTGAATGTTCTGCCGGTGATGTGGCCGGCATTAAAAGTGCCAGTCTTCATATACAAGGCGAATACGCTTTTGGTTGGCTGCGAACAGAGACTGGGGTACATCGCCTGGTGCGAAAATCGCCGTTTGACTCAGGCAACCGTCGCCATACCTCTTTCGCGTCGGTATTTATTTCTCCTGAAGTAGATGACAATATCGAAATTGAAATCAACCCCTCGGATGTTCGTACAGACACCTATCGAGCGAGTGGCGCAGGTGGTCAACACGTAAACAAAACTGATTCAGCGGTTCGCTTAACTCATGAGCCGTCGGGTATTGTGGTTCAATGCCAGAACCAGCGCTCCCAGCATGCCAACCGGGACTTTGCCTGGAAGCAGCTGAAAGCCAAGTTGTATGAGCTGGAGATGCAAAAGCGCAGCGCAGATCAGCAAGCGCTGGAAGACAGTAAATCGGATATTGGCTGGGGCAGCCAGATACGCTCCTATGTTTTAGATGATGCGCGAATCAAGGATTTGCGCACCTCTGTAGAAACACGCAATACACAAGCCGTGCTCGATGGGGCACTGGACCCATTCATCGAAGCCTCGCTCAAAGCGGGATTGTAGATATGACTGAACAAACTCAAGACGAAAACAAATTAATTGCCGAACGCCGGGAAAAACTGGCTCACATACGTGAAAGCGGGCAACAGGCTTTCCCCAATGACTGGAAACGCGAGCACAGTGCGGCCGAGTTACAGGCAGAACACGGGGAAAAAACCAAGGAATCTCTGGAAGTGCTTGATATTCCTGTCTCGGTTGCGGGTCGAATAATGGCCAAGCGTGGCCCTTTTCTTGTGCTACAGGATGTCTCTGGTCGTATTCAGGCTTATGCAAGCAAGGAAGTACAGGCGGACATTAAGGAACGCTGGGGGCAGTGGGATATCGGTGACATCGTTGGAATATCTGGTCCACTGCACAAGTCGGGCCGTGGCGACCTTTATGTCAATGCAGACTGCTATTCGCTGTTAACCAAATCATTGCGTCCACTGCCAGAAAAGCATGCCGGGCTGACGGATACTGAAATTCGTTATCGGCAACGCTATGTGGATTTAATCGTCAATCCCGAAGTGCGTGAGACCTTTCAAGTGCGCTCGCAGGTTATTGCGGCAATACGCAATTACTTGAACGAGCGTGCCTTTATGGAAGTCGAAACGCCCATGTTGCAACAAATCCCCGGGGGGGCAACGGCGCGACCTTTTGTGACACATCACAACGCGCTGGATCAGGACATGTATTTGCGCATTGCCCCCGAGTTATACCTTAAGCGCTTGGTTGTGGGTGGTTTTGAGCGTGTTTATGAGATTAACCGTAATTTCCGCAACGAGGGACTGTCGACACGTCACAATCCAGAATTCACTATGCTGGAGTTCTATCAGGCTTATGCGAATTACCAAGATCTGATGAACCTGACCGAAGACATGCTACGCAGTGTTTCCCTCAAAGTGCTTGGCACTACTGAAGTCAAAGCAACAGAGCGAGATGCAGAGGGTGAGGTGGTAAAAGAAACCATCTACGATTTTGGACAGCCTTTTGCCCGAATATCTGTTTTTGACTCTATACTGCAATTTAATCCGGACATAAAAGCCGAAGATATTTCCTCAGAGGATTCGGCTAAAAAAGTTGCTGAGTCACTGGGCATTCCAGTCAAGGATATATGGGGTCTAGGCAAGTTGCAGATCGAAATCTTCGAAAAAACGGTTGAGCATCGATTGATCCAGCCAACATTCATTACCCATTATCCAGCAGAGGTTTCACCTCTTGCTCGTCGCAGTGATAACGACCCATTTGTCACTGATCGGTTCGAGTTTTTTGTCGGGGGTCGTGAGATTGCCAACGGTTTTTCTGAGCTAAATGATGCAGAAGACCAAGCCGAACGCTTTATGGCCCAGGTTGCGGAAAAAGATGCGGGTGATCACGAAGCTATGCACTACGATGCCGATTATGTTCGTGCATTGGAGTATGGATTACCGCCCACAGCCGGAGAGGGGATTGGTATTGATCGCCTGGTGATGTTGTTGACCGATTCGCCGTCGATTAGAGATGTGCTGCTTTTTCCTGCGATGCGGCCTGAGTAAATACAGGTTCCCGCTTTACTAGGTTTCTAGGCGATCCAGCCCTGAATTGAGGCCGGGCCTTGTTTTTTCGCATTTTCCAGTGCTCTTTTGGCTCGCTCCATGAGTGTGTCGAACTCGGGGACTTCCTCGCTCTGGTCAGAGCTGGCATAGCCGACGCTGATGGAATAGCGCACCTCGTTATCTTCATTTAATACAACGTCTGAGTGTGCCAGCTCCTGAAAGCGAGCAACTACGGGTAGCGTGTATTCAGAGGGCGTATTTAAAACCACGGTAATAAAGCAATTCTGGTCGCGGCCAATCAAATCTTTTTCCCTGGTCGCACCAATCACTGTCCCACCGAATTCACGCAGCACGGCATCGGCTGCATCCTGGCCATACTCGTCAGCAATCGCCGACACTCGGTCAACTTCCATGCATAAAATACTTATGGGTTGGTTTTCCAGCGCTGTTTTCTGATAGATTTTTTTGCCTTATCAAGCAGAGGGGAGGACTTCAGTGTATGAGTCAGGGGATCATACGAATTAGCGATAGCGACCTGTTGTTCAAGTCGGTGTACCCTGATAGCGAGCGAAATTAAGTAAATACAGGTTGCCGGAAGTACCAGCATTGGAAAATAAAAAGTAAAAAGCTCTTCTTGCCAGTTATCGGCGTTGATATCCCTCAATAGAATAATAGCGGTAACAAAAAGTCAAAGTGTGACGACGACTAGTGAAGTAAACAATCGGGCCTGCGTTATGTTCGGAGTTTTTGTTGTCACTAGTATGCTCAGAAATTTTATACTTTAGGTATTGACCCAATAATAAAACAATATCTCATCCGGGCACTTAAATATATCTTTCCCTGTGTTCTGGAAGCAAGGGGAGTTAATGGCTATCTTGAGAGCGTTTTGATACGAAAGGTTTTAATTTAATGGATCCCCAAATAGAAACTTCCTGGAAAATAAAAATCGGAAGCGAATTTGATAAGCCTTACATGAAGGATTTGCGTGCGTTTCTTGTTCAGGAAAAACTAAATGGCAAACAAATATTTCCACCAGGGGGATGTTGGTTTGAGGCGTTTAATCGCACGCCATTTGACAAGGTGAGAGTCGTTATTTTGGGCCAGGACCCATACCACGGGCCAGGGCAGGCACATGGCTTGTGCTTCTCAGTGTTAAGTGGAACCAAGCTTCCCCCATCGTTAATCAATATTTATAAAGAGCTTGTCTCAGATGTGGGCATTTCGCCCCCAACCGAGGGGAATCTTGGGCCTTGGGCTGACCAGGGTGTGCTGCTGCTAAATGCGACGCTGACAGTAGAAGCCTTTCGGGCTGGGTCTCACCAGAAGAAGGGTTGGGAGGAATTTACCGACATCGCTATACAGCGTTTAAACGAAGAGCGCGAAGGACTGGTGTTTATGCTCTGGGGTAGTTACGCACAAAAAAAAGGCCAGAGCATTGATGAATCTCGTCATCTGGTGCTGCGTGCACCACACCCGTCACCTCTCTCTGCGCACCGGGGTTTTTTGGGATGCAGACATTTTTCCCAGGCCAACGACTACCTTCAATCCAGGGGGCAGAATCCAATTAATTGGCAAATCGACTGATGGATTTACACGTTGTTCTGAAGCGCATATTCCAGAGTCTCGCCATCACAGATAAAGCTACCTTCTGAAGGGAGTTCAACGGGGAGAAGCGCCAAGGCCAGCTTCGCATTCGAAGTTAGCTGTAAAAGCTCTCCTAGCGGTTGCGAATCATCAGCCGTCTTAATATCTAATGGAAGCGACTCGTTTGTGAGTTGATGCCCAGATAGCGAAATGACTTTCAGCCTTTTTTTTGATTTGCCACGATATTCCATGCGCGCAATGATTTCCTGACCGGTATAGCAGCCCTTCTTGAAATTAATTGCGCCTAAGAGGTCCAGATTGAGTTGGTGCGGAAGGTATTCTTCACTTGTCTTGTTATTGAGCAACAACCAGCCAGCTTCCAACAAGTGGTCTAGCCAGATACTCTCAGGCGCGGGTTGATTTTCTTTATCCTGATCAGATGGTAATAGATCTGCCAGCTTTTGATAGCTTGCCTGATCCAGTAACCCGGCATGAAAACCCTGTTCGCCTAACCGGAAATTACACGAAACATATAAACTTTCGGGAAGTTGCCCAGACTTTGGGTTGGCGATAACACACGGGTGTAGCCATTGATTGAGGCTCACTTTGAAGAAAGCCGCATATTTTTTTAGGTACTCCTTTGTGGTGGGTACCAAGACGCGTGGAATTAATAGAAGAACAGATTCATTGGTTTTTGTGGCGATAAAACTGGTTATTACGCGACCCTTGACCGTACATATTGAGCCGGGCACAGATTCGCCGATTGCAAGAGAGCCAATGTCGGCAGAACATTGCCCTTGCAGAAATTTTTCGGTGTCTTCGCCGGTTACTTCAAGCACGGCATAGGTGTTTACAAACGTAAGCGCACCATCTGTAGGAACTTGGTTGGTACTTGGGTCGGGCCAGTTTGTCATAAGTTCTGTCGCTGTCATTCGGGGTGTGCACAGGCGTATAATATGGGGATAAATTTACCTGTTACCAGACATATTGATGGAAAAAAACCGTTTACGTTGGGCCAGCCGAAGGGGAATGCTAGAGCTCGATTTGGTGCTCTCGCCCTTCGTTGAAAACCACTATGACCAGCTAGTTGACGACGAGAAGCTGCTTTTTCAACAGTTACTGGAGGAGCAAGATCAAGACATGTTCAACTGGTTTATTCATCGGCATGAGCCGGAATCGGAGTCCTTGAAGAAGATAGTTACCATAGTGCGCAGTAAAACTGGCGCAGATTCTATTTAATTCCTACTAGTCGTTTCGGCTAACAATCATATCCTGCCCTGCATAATTAATTGGAACCATGATCGTATCCTTGGCAATGGTTGATTCTTCGGGGTAGTCCAGAGAGTAATGCAATCCGCGGCTTTCCTTTCGCTGTGTGGCTGAAAGAATAATGCGTTCAGCAACCACCGCAAGATTCCTCAATTCGATTAAATCGTTGGTTACCCGGTAGTTGGAGTAGAACTCGTGAATTTCCTTCTGTAACAGACTGATACGATTTTGTGCACGTTGCAGGCGCTTGTTGGTTCGAACAATTCCCACGTAATCCCACATGAATCGTCTGAGTTCATCCCAGTTGTGCGAAATCACCACGGCTTCATCCGGGATAGTAACCCGGGTTTCATCCCAGGGCTTTGCATAGTCAGGCTTGGGGATATCCCCAAGGCGCCCGATGATATGTTCGCTTGCCAGCTTGGCGTATACAAAGCACTCCAGCAAGGAGTTGCTGGCCATACGGTTGGCGCCATGAACGCCGGTGAAGGAGGTTTCACCTATAGCGTATAAATTCATCAAGTCTGTCTGCCCATTGCTGTCTACGACAACGCCGCCACAGGTGTAGTGTGCTGCCGGAACAACCGGGATAGGTGAGGTGGTTATATCTATGCCGAGCGCAAGACAGGTCTCATATATATTGGGAAAATGTGATTTCACAAAGTCAGCGGGCTTGTGGCTAATATCCAGTAGCACATGGTCGCAACCTAGTCGCTTCATTTCGAAATCGATCGCTCTTGCCACGATGTCCCTGGGGGCTAGTTCCATTCGCTCGTCAAAGCGCTGCATAAAACGTTCCCCATTGGGAAGCTTTAACAGAGCGCCTTCGCCCCTAAGTGCCTCACTGATCAAAAAAGATTTTGCTTGGGGGTGGTAAAGACAGGTCGGGTGAAACTGGTTGAATTCCATGTTGGCAACCCTGCAGCCTGCTCGCCAGGCCATGGCAATGCCGTCACCGGAAGCTCCGTCAGGGTTGGTCGTATAAAGGTATACCTTACTGGCACCACCGGTTGCCAAAATGACAACCTTGGCCTGGAAAAGTTGTACCTGGTCTGTTTCCAGATCCAGCACATAAGCGCCATTGCATCGAATTTTGTGTGACCCTTTGTCTGCTTGTGTGACCAGATCCACAGATATATGTCGCTCAAACACTTGGATATTAGGGTGCTCTAGTACCTGATCAGACAGAGACAGGCTAACGGCCTTGCCCGTTGTATCGTCGCTGTGAATGATGCGTCTGAAGCTATGGCCGCCTTCCTGAGTTAGATGCAAGCTTGATTCATCCTCTCCATCCCGAGAAAACTCCACGCCCATTTTTTGTAACCAGGCAACGGCTTCCTTGCTCTCACTTACGATTCTTTTGACAGAGTCTTCGTGGCACAAACCAGCGCCTGCTATGAGCGTGTCCCTGACATGGGCTTCAATGCTATCGTTGTCATCCAAAACAGCTGCAATACCACCTTGAGCCCAATAGGTTGAACCAGAAGACAACGTAGTTTTGCTAAGAATGCTAACCTGACAGTTCTCTGCAAGATGGAGTGCGGCACTGAGACCAGCTGCACCGCTGCCGATAATTAGTACATCGGAATTTTGGGATTTGTTCATTGGGATATTAAAGACACTTAATGCTGATAGGGCGATAGTATAAGCTGCGCAAGATAAAAAGTGATTTTAGTTAACAGCTATGGCGTGTTTAAGGAAACTTTGTTTGCAATTAGCGGTCTTGGAGTGGGGCGCATTAAAGCCTGTTGCCCTAAATGTGTACGAATGAATAATAAATATACAATTACTAGGGTAACGGAGAAATATTGATGGCCGCCGCTGGTGCCGAATTAAGCGATGTACAGCTGGTCAAGCGTGTTCAGAAAGGGGACAAGCATGCGTTTGATATGCTTGTCCTTAAGTATCAATACAAAGTTCAGGCGGTGATTTCGAGATTTGTGAAAGATCACGCCGAAGTTCAAGACGTTGCCCAGGAAGCTTTTATCAAAGCTTATCGGGCAATCCATAATTTTCGTGGCGAAAGTCAGTTTTATACCTGGCTTTATCGAATAGCTGTAAATACTGCAAAAAATTATCTGGTTACCCGTAATCGGCGGCCACCAAACGATGATGTTGAAATTAGTGATGCAGAAAATTATGGCGGCAGTGAATACCTTAATGACAATGATACTCCCGAAGGTGAGATGTACCGGGGAGAGCTGGAAGAAGTTGTCTTCAAAGCTTTGAACGAACTTCCGGAAGATTTGCGTACAGCCGTCACGCTTAGGGAAATGGAGGGCATGAGCTACGAGGAAATTGCCTCGATTATGGACTGTCCGGTCGGTACGGTGCGTTCACGTATATTTCGAGCGCGTGAAGCAATTACAGAAAAAATTAAACCTTTAATGACTTAAAGCGTTGTTATTGTGAACAAATGCAAAATATTTCTGTTTTTTATGAAACTTTTGAAAATTATGCTGGTCATAGCATGCAACTAGAGGCTTCGGCCGAAAATTGAGATTGAGATATCTATGAGTCAAAACAAACCTGTAGATCTGCGCGAAAACCTTTCCGCATTGGTTGATGGTGAAGTATCTGACTGGGATGTGCGAAAAACACTCCAGCAGATGGACGAAAACAAGGATCTCAGGGATGAATGGGCAACATATCAACGGATAGGCTCGGTTCTTAGAAAAGAACCAGGCGTGGGTGCCGATATAAGCTCGTCAGTTATGACTGCTATTGGCGATGAGCCTGCGCATTCCAGGCTTTCCCAGTTTAAAAAACCCTTTGCGCAAATGACCTTGGCGGCTTCTGTAGCGGCCATGGCTCTGTTTGGCATTCAGCAATACCAGATTGCCGAGAACGGTGTTACGGGCTCCTCGCAGGTCGCTGATGGCTCTCTCACGACGGAAATGCCAGCACTGGTTCAGCCGCCAGCAGGTTTTGAGTATCAGCCGGTTTCTCGCCCAGTTAGTTCTTCGACTTCCCAGCCTTCTCTGACGACAGGCACGACCGTTGAAATTCCTGTTGATCGAGATCAAATGCGTGCGCACCTGGAATCACTTGCGCAAAAACATTCTGAGCATGTGGTTCATACTTCTCAGGGAGTTCTTCCAATGGTTAGAGTTCCGGCGCCAACTGAGGCAGAATAAGCGTCCCTGTAAGGAGGCGCTGTCTTGATACTTTCAGCAAGTATTCAAATGTTTCGAAAAACAGGCCGTAATGGCCTGTTTTTGGTTGTGGCCAATATGTTTCTGTTGGGATTAATCCCGTTGACAACTGTTGCCCAGACCCAAATTTCCAATTCCCTAGATCCCAAGATTCTCTATCAACGTATGCTTGATAGTAGAAAAATTTATGATTACGAGGGAATACTGACTTATGAGCAGGCTGGCCAAATGCAGAGTTTTAAAGTGAGCTCCTCTCAGCAGGGCACGATGCTTGACCAGCATTTAAATCAGCTGGATGGGCCGCAGCTACAACACGCCATGAAGTTTGATGCCGATTGCCAGGCCTCACAGGGCTTAAGTGTGGAACAATTTGACGAGTACTATAATTTTTTTGCGATAGGTAAGGAGCGGGTTGCCGGAAGAACGGGAACCGAGATTGTGCTTATGCCGGTCGATAAATACAGAAACGGTTATCGATTTGTAATTGATAACGATTCTGGCCTCATGCTTCGGTCAGTTGTTACGGCACCAGATAGGCGTGTGGTTGAAAGAACACAGTTCGTTAATATCGAATACGAGCCTCGAGACTTCACTGAAACTGAAGAACCTGATATTGATCAGGAGGAGGCGTCCCCTGAGGAGAGCCAGTCTATCGATGAAGAGCAAATTGATTCGTCGGAAGAGTTGGACAATTCTGGGTTAGCAGAAGCAGCACAGGAAGAAGAAAGTACAGAATCAGCCAATATGATCAACTGTAACTTTATAAATGTAGAAAATGGCTGGGTTTCTGGTTGGTTGCCCGCCGGTTTTGAATTGCTCCAGAGTACTTTTGAGGACGAGCGGGCCACGCTCGTATACGGAGATGGCATATCCGTGGTCAGTGTGTTTATAGAGCCAGTGCTGGAAACATTTTTACCTCCCAGTAATGCCCAGCGTGGCGCCACGGCAATATATATAAATTATCTGTCGACACGGACAGAAACCTATCTTGTCTCAGTTGTTGGGGAAGTGCCGATGGCCACTGCGGAAAGAGTTTTTTCTTCGTTAAGACGTGATTAACCAGAAGGTAAATAAGTGTTAATAGAACAGGGCACCATCGTAGAAATTGCAGATTCGGAGCTGGTAGTTCAGGTAATCCAGCAGTCCACCTGTGGCAGCTGTGCTGCACAGAAAGGATGTGGCCAGGGAGTCCTGGCCAAGTACTTGTCCGGTAGCCAGTTTGTTCGTGTCACCCTAAAGCACAGGCCCGCCACCGATTTTCATGTAGGTGAGCAGGTTGAGTTGGGGGTAGAAGAGTCAGCCATGTTGCGAGCGGCTTTTTTGGTTTATTTGGTGCCTTTGCTCCTCCTGATTGCTGGGGCAACCCTTGGCAACCTCATTTCTGAGCCCTTTGCCATATTTATGGGTTTGTCCGGTTTGGTCGTCGGGGGAATTTATGTCCGGAAACAGAGTCTAAGGAAAGTGGATGATCCTCGATATTCCCCAGTGGTGGTTGATGATCGAGCGATTGTGAAAATCATGCCCGGTGAACCAGCCTGACTTGAATCACTGTAAAAGCATCCCATATTCATTTATTCCGATTTATGCCTTGTGGAGTAGTGCTGATGTTTGACACTTTTAGCCGTTTTTTCGTACTTGTTACTGCCATATTTTTTAGTACCCATACTCTGTCCGCAGATCTTCCGGACTTCACCAGTCTGATCAAAGAGACAAGTCCGGCTGTGGTAAAAATCAATACATTTAGCGAAACCCCGGCCTCAAATCCTGGCGCTGATCCTTCTATACCGCCTTATTTCCGGGAGTTCTTTGAACGCTACTCCCGGCCACAGCAGAGACAGCAGGCGGGTGTTGGTTCGGGGTTCATTATTTCTGAAGATGGGTATGTGGTTACCAATCACCATGTGGTTGATGAGGCAACCCGCATCGTTGTGCGTTTGGATGACCGTCGTGAGTACGAGGCAGTCGTTATTGGTACAGACCAGCGGTCCGACCTCGCGTTATTAAAAATAGATGAGGACAATTTGCCTACGCTGGAATTTGCAGACTCGAATTTGCTGGAAGTCGGTGACTGGGTCGTTGCAATCGGTTCACCTTTTGATCTGGATTATTCCGCCAGTGCCGGGATTGTCAGTGCAATAGGCCGTAGCCTTCCCAATGAGAAGGGGCAGGACTACGTACCTTTTATCCAGACAGATGTCGCCATTAACCCTGGTAACTCAGGTGGCCCTCTATTTAATCTGGATGGTGAAGTTGTGGGTATCAACTCCCAGATCTTTACCCGATCCGGAGGTTACATGGGGCTCTCTTTTGCGGTGCCTTCTTCCGTTGGACGCGAAGTGATTGACCAGTTAAAAAATAACGGCCAGGTATCACGCGGATGGTTGGGTGTGGTTATTCAGGATGTGGATTTGAATCTGGCTCGTTCCTTCGGTTTGGATAAGCCCCAGGGTGCCTTGGTAACCCGTGTTCAGCGAGGTGGCCCTGCAGATCGAGCGGGTATTCGAAGTGGCGATGTTATTCTTGAGTTCGATGGTAAGCCAATAGAATATTCGTACGATTTACCTCACGTTGTTGGGCTTGTCGCGCCTGGAAGCAGGACGCAAGCAAGATTAATTCGGGAGATGCGTGAAGAAGAAATTCAGGTTGAAGTCGGGGAGCTTGATCAGGCAGGTCAAACACGGTTGGCCTCGATTGATTCTGGCACCGCACCTCAGGGCCTGGGGCTTTCAATTGAGGAAGCCAACCAATCTACACTTGATCAACTGGAACTTGGTGGCGGCGTCGTAGTCAGTAGCGTCGAAGTAGGTTCGGCCGCAGCCAAGGCGGGCTTGCTTGCCGGGGATATCCTTGTGCAAATTGCATTTGAGCAAATTGACAGCAGAAGTAGCTTTGATCAAATTGTTTCTGGCTTGGAACCGGGATCAATTGTCCCTATCCTTTTTTACCGCGGCGATACGGCGATATTTCGCACTATACGGGTCGACGGTTAGCTCCAATCTGGGTAGACTGCACGCCTTTTAAAGCGGCGGTCTACCCGCTATATCCCCTTGTCGCGCCTATCGCGCATTCACAGGTCTAAACAAGCTTGTCTGATCTAAGTCATATCCGAAATTTTTCCATTATTGCTCATATTGATCATGGAAAATCGACCCTTGCCGATCGTTTTATCCAAATATGCGGGGGGCTCACCAATCGCGAAATGGCGGAACAAGTTCTGGATTCCATGGACATTGAGCGCGAGCGCGGAATCACGATTAAGGCGCAGAGCGTCACGCTGGATTACAAGGCACGGGATGGCAAGACTTATCAGCTGAATTTTATTGATACGCCGGGACATGTGGATTTTTCCTACGAAGTATCGCGTTCCCTTGCGGCATGTGAAGGAGCTCTGCTTGTTGTTGATGCAGCCCAGGGAGTCGAGGCGCAGTCAGTAGCCAACTGCTACACGGCAATTGAGCAGGATCTGGAAGTGATTCCGGTGTTGAACAAGATTGACCTGCCTCAGGCAGAACCTGAGCGCGTTTGCAGTGAGATCGAGGACATTATTGGTCTGGATACCAGTGCGACAGTAAGTTGCAGTGCCAAGACAGGAGAAAATGTTGAGGATGTGCTGGAACACCTTGTTCAGATGGTGCCCCCGCAGCAAGGAGATACAGATGGTCCATTGCAGGCACTTATCATTGATTCCTGGTTTGATAACTATCAGGGAGTTGTTTCCCTGGTTCGGGTTATGCAGGGCAGTATTAAACCCAAAGACAAAATAGTTTCAAAAAGTATCAAGAAAGCCCAGGTAGTCGATCGCGTGGGAGTCTTCACGCCCAAACAGAAAGATCTGGGCGAATTAAAAGCGGGCGAAGTTGGCTTTATTATTGCGGGCATCAAAGATATCCATGGAGCGCCGGTCGGCGATACCTTTGTGCACTCCAAAGATGCTGAGACGGTCCCCGCGTTACCTGGATTTAAAAAAGTAAAACCCCAGGTTTATTCCGGTTTGTTCCCAACCAATTCGGATGACTACGAAGACTTGAGAGAAGCCCTAAACAAGCTCTCTCTCAACGATGCCTCGTTATTTTATGAACCAGAAACCTCGGATGCACTTGGTTTTGGATTTCGTTGCGGCTTCCTTGGCATGTTGCATATGGAAATTATCCAGGAGCGTCTTGAGCGCGAATATGATCTGGATTTGATTTCCACCGCACCATCGGTGATTTATCAGGTGATTACTTCCGCGGGTGAGACAGTGCTAGTAGACAATCCGTCTAAACTGCCGGATCCAGGGACGCTGGAGGAAGTCCGTGAGCCTATTGTCGAAGCCAGCATACTGGTGCCAAAAGATTACGTGGGTAATGTCATTAGTCTGTGCGTAGAGCGGCGCGGCATTCAAAAAAACATGCTTTATGCAGGAAACCAGGTTCAGCTAACTTATGAATTACCCATGAGTGAAGTTGTCATGGATTTCTTTGACCGCTTAAAATCAGTTAGCCGTGGATTTGCTTCACTGGATTACAGCTTTGTCCGTTTCGATAAAGCGCCCTTGGTAAAACTTGATATGCTTATCAACGGAGATCGTGTTGATGCGCTTGCCCTCATCGTCCACAGAGACAATGCGCATGGTAAGGGTCGCCAAATAGCGGATAAAATGAAAGAGCTGATTCCACGCCAGCAGTTTGATGTGGCTATTCAGGCGGCAATTGGCGGGCACGTGGTTGCAAGAACAACGGTTAAAGCTTTGCGAAAAAATGTTCTCGCTAAGTGCTATGGTGGTGATATCACCCGAAAGAAAAAGTTGTTGGAAAAGCAGAAAGCAGGTAAAAAACGCATGAAGCAACTGGGCAGTGTGGAAGTTCCCCAGGAAGCGTTTCTCGCAGTTCTGAAAACAGATAAATAATAGCCGGATAACTAGAAAATACGATGGATTTTAATTTCGCCCTGGTGCTTTTTTTGCTCGTAGTAATCACGGGGGCTATTTGGCTTCTCGACATTTATGTTTTGAGAAAAAGGCGGGCAGGGGAGGCTCCACAGCCATTGGTGGTGGAATATTCCATCTCCTTCTTTCCCATACTCTTGCTTGTCTTTGTCATTCGCTCGTTTTTGTTTGAGCCATTCCAGATTCCATCAAGGTCTATGGTACCCACTCTGCTGGTTGGCGATTTTATTCTTGTAAACAAGTTTACCTACGGCATTCGGGTTCCAGTTCTGGGCAATACCATTATTCCGGTAAATGAGCCGCAGCCTGGCGAGGTGATGGTTTTTACCCCGCCACACGATAATCGTGCGTTCATAAAACGTGTTATCGGGGTCCCAGGGGACCATATTCGTATGCAAGCGAACCAACTCTGGGTTAATGGCGAGCCTTATGAGCAAGCTTTTGTAGAAAAAATGTCAAATGGCACACAGCTTCTGGATGAAACAACTGGTAATGTGTTACACCAGATTCAGACGCGGGAAGAGCCCAGTAAATATGGACGTGCATGGGAATATGTTGTACCCGATGGGCATTATTTTATGATGGGTGACAATCGAGATAACAGTCTCGATAGCCGCGCCTGGGGGCCAGTTCCGGAATCAAATATTATTGGTAAGGCAGTTGGTATCTGGATGCACTGGGAAGGCTGGGGTATCCCTTCATTTTCCCGTGTAGGCTCAATTGAATAACCAATTGATCTTTATTTAAATTAATTTGAACAGCTGTTATGAGGTTGAACATGATTAAGCAACGGGGTTTCTCTACTTTTGGGGTTATTTCTTCATTGTTGCTTTTTGCAGCAATACTCACTCTTGGTCTCAGGATAGGACCGCTATATATTGACAATATGGCTTTGGATCAAGCCATTGAGTCTTCTGCGCGTAGTAACAATTTTAATAATATGTCTACGGTTGAAGTTCGCGACGCACTAAGTCGAACCTTTAGGGTTAATAATATTAGTGTTAGCCCCAAGGATTTCGATATAGAGAAAACGGCGACTTCCATGGAAATAATGTATGTTCATGAAGAACGTGTAAATATTTTCAGAAATCTGGACGCTGTTATTACCTTTACTAATAGCTATAGCACCGCGAATAATTAAAGCCCCTTGGATAACCCAGACCTATCACTTTTTGAGTCCCGGCTGGGCTACTCTTTTCAGGAAAAGGGTCTTCTCCAACAGGCGCTGACACACAGAAGTCACTCTAAAGATCATAATGAACGCCTAGAATTTCTGGGTGATTCCCTCGTGAATACACTGATAGCAGAGCAACTCTTCAAACTATATCCAGAGTCTCCGGAAGGCGAGCTTAGCGCCATGCGGGCAGCTTTGGTTAGGCGTGAGTCGCTCGCCGATGTGGCGTCTAGTCTTGGATTTAGCGAGGCTATTTTGCTCGGTGGCGGCGCGTCCAAATCCGGGGGGCATCGACTGCAATCCATTCTTGCCGACACCTACGAAGCTGTTCTGGGCGCTATTTATCTTGATTCAGATTGGTCAAAGCTGACAGACATAGTGAAACTCCATTTTGAAGGGCGCCTTGATAACCTTGAGATTGAAGAGGTTCGCGATGCCAAATCCAGATTACAAGAGTTTCTTCAGGCGCGTTCATTGAATTTGCCTGAGTATCAGATGCTTGATATCGAAGGCCCCGGCCATGCCCAGCATTTTCGTATTCAATGCATGATTGAGTCGGTTTCCGAAGAATTTTTTGGTGAAGGTTCCAGCCGCAAAATTGCCGAGCAGCAGGCGGCAGCTGCTGCTTTAGAAGCTCTGGAAAGTAAAGAAGACAGGGATGAGTGATATGGCATATAAAAGCGGCTACGTTGCTATAGTCGGTCGGCCTAATGTAGGTAAATCGACTTTACTAAATGGCATTTTGGGCCAAAAAATCAGTATTACATCCCGGAAGCCACAAACTACCCGGCACAATATTTTGGGGATACATAGCAGTGAAACTGCCCAAATGCTTTTTCTGGACACGCCAGGCCAGCATTTGAATACCCCACGCGCCATAAATCGCTATATGAATCGTGCAGCAAGCACTGCGCTGGCAGATGTAGATGTCATTATCTTTGTTGTGGATCGTTTGAAATGGAGCGACGAAGATGAAATGGTGCTAAAACGAGTGCTTGCCTCAAAAAAACCCTGTGTGGTTGCCGTCAATAAAACCGATCGGCTTACAACCAATGAGTTACTATTGCCCCATATCCAGGAGCTGAGCCAGCGTTTGCCAAATGGTGAATTTATTCCTGTGTCTGCACTAAAGAAAAATAATCTGGATCAGCTACTAAAACAGATAGAGACCTTTTTGCCAGAAGGCCAGGCATTCTTTGATGAAGATCAGGTTACTGATCGATCAATGCGCTTTATGGCGGCCGAAATAGTTCGCGAAAAAATAATGCGCCAGCTTGGTGATGAAGTGCCCTATGCTGCTACGGTTGAAATTGAAAGATACGAATACAACGGAAAAATAACCTTTGTTAACGCATTGGTTTTGGTAGAGAGGGAAGGGCAGAAAACCATCCTGATTGGCGAAAAAGGTTTACGTCTGAAACAGATCGGCATGGAGGCTCGCAAGGATATTGAAAATCTTTGTGGCACCAAGGTGATGTTGGAAATTTGGGTAAAGGTTAAATCCGGCTGGTCAGACGATGACCGAGCCCTTCGCAGCCTGGGCTACGATTAGCCTGACGTAGGGCTGGATATCGACAAAATTGGGCCCGATAACATACGCATGTGTAAGTCATGAAAGTTGAGCACCAGCCCGCCTTTGTATTGCGCACCCAGAGTTATAAAGAATCCAGCTTGCTGGTAGATATATTCTCTCGTGATTACGGGCGACAAAAGCTTATTGTCCGGGGTGCAAAGTCGGGAAAATCCAGCAAAGCGGCCCAACTACAGCCTTTTGCCGAACTTTCGCTTAGTTGGCAGGGAAAATCTGACCTAAAAAACCTGACTGAAATTGACACGGCTCCCAGCCTTTTAGCGAATCCTGCGTGTCTGGTGTATGGCATGTACCTCAATGAGTTACTGTTTTATCTGTTGCGAGAAGCTGATCCCCATGACAATCTCTACGATGTCTATCGAATGACGCTTGGGGAATTGCAATCAGAAGATGCCATTGAGCCATTATTGAGAAAATTTGAATTTGGATTACTTGCTGAACTGGGTTACGCCATTGAGTTATTCACAGATATAGATGGCGCACCGATGTTAGCAGACGCTCATTACAGTTATTTACCGGATGCCGGTTTCCGGCGTGAATATTCCCAGATTCCAAGCTTGATACCGGGTCAAGCCATTGAAGACCTTGCTGAGAACGGTCTACAGAGCAGGGCGGCACTAAAAGTGGCCAAAATACTCTGCCGCAGTCATTTGGACTTGCTGCTCGCCGGGCGAGAATTAAAAAGCCGTCGCTGGTTGCTCTCTGAGGTGGCGACAACCAAATAAACCTAGCAACCAGACTGGTTACTGACCTCGCCAGTCATTAGAATTACCAGCTTAATCGAGCTTCCCTTTTTTTATGCACTCTCCTAAAGACCAGGCTTCGTTTGTAACCGTTGAATCCCTTGTGGGAAATACACCACTAGTTAGATTGCAGCGTCTTCCAGGCGATACTTCAAATATTATTTTGGCGAAGTTAGAAGGCAATAACCCTGCTGGTTCAGTAAAAGATCGCCCCGCATTGAGCATGATCCTAAAAGCGGAGCAGCGTGGTGATATAAAGTCGGGTGATACCCTGATTGAAGCAACCAGCGGCAATACGGGTATCGCGCTGGCTATGGTTGCCGCCATGCGCGGCTACCGCATGAAACTTATCATGCCGGCCAATGCAACCGAAGAGCGCAAAGCGTCAATGACAGCTTATGGTGCGGAATTGATAGAGGTAACCAAAGAGCAAGGGATGGAAGGGGCGCGTGACCTTGCACTTAAAATGCAAGCAGAAGGGCAAGGCAAGGTTCTCGATCAATTTTCCAATCAAGACAACCCACAGATGCATTACGAAACTACCGGCCCGGAATTATGGGAGCAAACGGGTGGGAGGATTACGCATTTTGTCAGCTCAATGGGAACGACGGGAACCATTATGGGTGTCAGCCGTTTTCTCAAGGAAAAAAATCCCGATATCCAGATAATAGGATTGCAGCCCGAGGACGGTGCCTCTATTCCTGGTATTCGCCGATGGCCGAAGGAATATTTGCCCAAAATTTTTGATGCCTCGCGGGTAGATCGGGTTATTGATATCGGCCAGGCGCTCTCGGAGCAGACCATGCGCGAGATGGGTACAACCGAAGGTATAAGCTGTGGTGTATCCTCAGGTGGAGCTGTTGCCGCCGCACTGCAGATTTCTGCAGAAGTGGAGAATGCCGTGATTGTCTGCATTATCTGCGATCGTGGGGACCGGTACCTCTCATCTGGCCTTTTTAATAACTGATCTATGAGCAAAAACACCTACGACATTAATGACCTCATCTATTTGATGCAGCGATTGCGAGACCCTGAGGACGGTTGCCCTTGGGATCTGGACCAGAGCTACAAGACCATTGTTCCTTCGACAATTGAAGAGGCATACGAGGTAGCCGATGCCATAGAGCAGGGTGATATTGCCAGCCTGCGTGAAGAACTCGGGGATCTGTTATTCCAAACAGTTTTTTATAGCCAGCTAGCCGCTGAAGAAGAAAAATTTA
>JAURLY010000060.1 GCA_030830945.1 Gammaproteobacteria bacterium
AATCTGTCCTTTTACCTTCAGGACCATAGCATGCCGACCATCGCCAAGCTTACGCGGCATCTCGATGATTTTTTCGGCGACAAGGCTAACATCGTCAGCGAGGCGAAATTTCTATATTCGGGAGGTCAGGTAGGCATCGTAGAGGCCCTCAACGATGAGATCACTACGTCTAACCAGAAAATAATGGTCGCCATCACCTTGGTCATTCTTGCCTGCGTCTTCTTATTGTATCGATCAGTTACCGTCGCGTTGATACTGATATTCAGCCTGGCAATGGCCAATGCGCTCACCTACGCTTTTATGGCCTGGAAAGAGGTTGGCCTTAATGTTAGCACCTTACCATTGGCTGCATTGGGGGTAGGTCTAGGCGTCGACTACGGCATATATATGCTGGATCGCATAAAGGAAGAATACAAACTCTGTGGTGATGTAACCGGCTCGATGCATCGTGCACTGATGACTTCGGGCAACGCTATTGTCATTACGGCCCTAACGATGGTGTTGCCACTGGTACCTTGGGTGCTTATGTCGCCGCTGCGTTTTCAGGCTGAGATGAGTATGCTGCTGGGCATGGTGTTAGTGATGAATATGTTGGGTTCATTGTTGTTTGTTCCAGCCGCCCTTGCAGCATTAAAACCCAATTCGATTTTCCCTAAAGATAGCGCCATATCAACGGGGCGCGGGGAGGACGGGCGGTTACACGATGAAACACCTGTGTTGGCCAATTGATAGATTTGTTGTAACAACGGGATAAAGCGCTAATAACAATGAGGAGAGTTAGAATGCTAAAACTATTCAGGGTAGGAGCAGTTTCTTTGTGCTTTAGTCTGAGTTCAACGCAGATTCTTGCACTGGAAACAGGGATTAAGGGATTTACTGTGGATGGGCGTGCGCGGCAGGGTTATTCGGTCCTGTACGACCTGGACCAGGGGGGGACTGAAACGGGCCCGGCGAGCTATCTCGGTGAAGTGAACTTTTCCTTCAGGCCGAGTCGAACCTGGACCTTCGTAGGCAACTTTTGGATACGCGGTATGTGGAACGATCCAAATTGGGTGGAACCAGAAGGGGGCTTGAAGAATCTATTGGGTGGCCCTCCTTTCCCCAGCGGAAGTTTCGAACACGGTACGCAAAATTGTAATCTGGAAGCGAGGGAGTTCTGTGCCCCAAACAACCAGGTAGACATATACGATGACTTCAACGACGACATCATCCGAGAATTGTCGGTTAAGTATCGCGACAAAAAAGGCCGCTTTACGACCAAAATAGGTAAGTTCCAGCGGGGCTGGGGGCAGTCCGATGGGTTGAGGTTGCTCGATATCGTGAACCCGCAGGACCTTAGAAGCCATTTTGTCTTTAAAAATGCGGATGAAACACGGATCCCTCTTTGGATGATTTCTACCGATTTCAACTTGAAGAAGATGGGGCTTTCTAAGCCGTTTGAAGCAATAGGCATGAATAGGCCGGTTCTCGAGTTGAACATTGCTCCAGAAATTCGCCACAGCGAGGTCGTGGTGAACAATCCAACTCCGGGCGCCAGTACGGATGGTGGTCAATTTGGTCTGCCTTGGCCGAACCTGGTGGATGAAGGCTTCGCCCATCAGTCTGGTTTAGGGGCGGTCGGCTTTGGAGCAGCCTTGTCCAACAATGAGCTGGATGATTTTGAATGGTCCGATCCAGAAGTATCCATGCGTTTGAAGTTTGATACCTTGGGCGGTACCGCAACCCTCAACGCATTTTATGGATATCAGGACCTTCCTTTGGTTCTTCTTCAAGATGGCGCCGTATTTGTGGGCTCAGGCGTAAATGATGCCGATAGCGCTTTGGCCGTCGCTCCCGTAACTCGCGAAGAGCTGATCGGCGCTATTTGGGCACCCAGTTTCACCGGCGGCCCTTCTGTTGAAGGCCAGCCTTCCGGTTACCTGCCCTATCTTCGCGGGGCAGCGGGTAAAGGTCCTTTGACGACTAGCCCGCTAACCGCTTTAACCGGGGGTGCGTGTAATGATCCTGTCAATGATCCCGGTGGTGCTGGTGTGGAGTGTTCGGTAACGGCCAATCTGGATCTTGATTACACCTTCAGACAGAAAGTTGTGGGGTTCAGCTTTACACGCGATTTGAGTGATTTTATTTCGCTTGGACGTAAAGGTACTGGCCCTTCGTTTCGGACGGAAGTCTCCCACGAATTCGACAAGCCGTTCAACAGCAGTGTAGTAGCTGATCCGTTTACCGGGCAACTGAACACGGGTAGCCCTAACCTGCTGGTGGCTCCGGAAGATGTGATAGAAGAAAGGGATGTTACTTCAGTAATGATAGGCTTCGATTATCCTTTCTGGGTGCCAGGTTGGGAATCTCAAGAGAAATCTATCTTTACCAGCGTCCAATTTTTCAACATTCATACCGAAGATGCTGACAATCTATTGTCGCAAGCGCCGTATTCATTTAACGAGGTTGAAGACAATCAGAACTTCATTACCTTCCTTTGGGAGATGCGGCTAGACAATCAGCGGTTTGTGACTGAGGGCCTCTATATTCGCAATGTTCAAAATAATGGTACTGCCTATCGGCAGCGTCTGGATTTTAACTATTTTGGCAAGCACTGGCGCCCTAGAATTGAATGGCAGTTTTTTGATGGGAAGCAAGGTGTGGCGCCTATCGGCCTTTTCAATGACAAGGACTTTGTCGAACTATCTATAACCTATCAGTTCTAAATGACTCCATTTTTGAGATGGACTAAGAGGGGAACACGATGAACCATTTTAAGATTTCTATAGGTGCTGTTTTTGCCGGGGCCATGATGTCCAGCTTGACGGTCACGGCGGAAACAAACCGCGCGTTGGAAGCATGGAAGGCATATGCTGCACAGTCGGGCAATCCCAATCATGCAAAATGGGTTGAGGAGATTTCCAAGCCCGAAGCTTTGCGTTTGGCCAAAGAGTGGGCAGAGTTAAGAGGCTATGACGCCTATGACTTGATTGACAAAACCGACTTGCCGGCTGAACTCAAGCCCGGCCTAAAAATCACAGCGGCTAATGCCGACCAGTTTCCCTGGTTAAAAGACTATCTGCCAGCGGAACACCTCGCTGCACTGACGTCAGATTGGGGAAATATTGGAGAGATCACGATAGTGCCGACAAATACCTACTACATGCACGAAGGGTATTTAAAGGGGACCAAAGAACTCAGAGATTCCGGTACTGAAATCCAGATTTCTGACAAAGGTGAACTGGTGTATCCGGACGGCTCTTATGCACTAATGTCTGGCCCGGGCGCAACGTCCATCCCATTTTTGAATCCTAAAAATGGCTTGGAGTTAAACTGGGACTACGTGGCCAATTCAGTGAATACGGACACGTTGGTTTTTGAACCAATCCACATGAGGGCCTGCACTCCATCTGGAAAGGTCGATGTCGAATACAAGGCGGATTTGTGGTGGTGGCACTACCATAACCGTATGAACGTTGGCCCCTATGGTGATATCGATGGGAAAGAGGATTACATCGAGGGAGGGTCCATCTTCTTCAAGGAGCCTAACGATATTCGCGGACTGGCCGGTGTTCGTCAGCGCTATCCTGAGGCAGGCAAGCCGGATGATTTCAAGGTATTCATCCCCAGCCTGAGGCGAACCAGAACGCTGACTGGCTCGGATGCCCAAGATCCGATTGCGTCGGGCCTGGAGCTGACCTGGGATGATTGGCGAGCCTATTGGAGTAAAACAGATATCGATCAGTTCGACTACAAGCTGGTGGGTGATGGGTTTATTCTGGCCTCTCCAGAAGTGGGCTATGTTTACAACTCCATTGACTGGACTGAGGACCAATGCAACGTTAAGTCGATTGAATTGGAGCTTCGACCCGTTTGGATTTTGGATATTGAGGACAAAACTGGAAAGTACATGTACTCCAAGCGGCGTACGTGGGTAGATAAAGAGTTCTTCTACATGCAGTACCACATGACCTGGGATCCTCGCGGGAACCCCTTGCGAAACTGGGATGACGTTAGAGCTTGGCGCCCGACAGTAGGTGATGCTCAGTGGACTTCAGTTATCGTCAATAACTATGTGACCAAGCGAGCGAGTACGCTCAATATGACTCCGGCCTGGGATGATAGGGACGAACGCATTTCTGAAGAAATGTTTGATGTCGACCAGCTGCGAGACTATCAGTAACGTTTTATCAGCGTTGTAGTTCTTTAAACCCTGTAGATTTTCTACAGGGTTTTTTTTACTTTATTACCGACAACGTCTACTGGCGTTGTCGGTTTTGTTTTGCGTTTATTGGATAAAATGCTAGCATGTAAGCAGGGCGAAAGGTCGCGTTAGACAACATAGAGGGTACAGTGGGTAATCGATCAAGTAGATTGACCGTAGAGGATGTGAATGGTGCTTGGGCGATTATTCCAACGCCAGCCATTGAGTCAGGCGGTGATTGGCGGACCGAAGATTCGGTGGACTATGACGAGGTCGCTAAAGCTGTTACCGGTCTTATAGAGGCTGGTGTTGATGGAATTATGTGCCAGGGCACCTTTGGCGAAGGTGCTTCAATGACCTGGGCCGAAAAGAAAAAGATGACCGAGGTGATGGTAGACGCAGCAGCAGGCAGGGTGCCCATTTTTGCTGGTGTGACTACGCTCAATACCCGTGAAACCATCATGCAGTTAAAACACGCCCGAGATATCGGCGCCGATGGCACTATGCTGGGTTTGCCGATGTGGCAGGAGATTGATGTTCCCGGTGCGGTTCAGTTCTATAAAGATGTGGCGGCAGCGGTTCCAGAAATGGCTATCTGTGTGTACGCCAACCCTGAGGCGTTTAAGTTTTCTTTCCCAACTCCTTTCTGGGCGCAGGTGGCCGACGTACCGCAAGTGGTCAGCTGCAAATATATCAACATTGCGCAGTTGCAGCTTCATACATTGGTTTCTCGTAAACAGATACGATTTTTGCCGTTGGAATTTGATCACAAAGATGCCGCTAGAATGGACCCGGAGTTTCACACGGCTTTTTGGTCTCCTTGCGCCTGCACTGGGCCGGAGCTCACAATTTACTGGCGCGATATCGTCAAAGACGCGGTGAATTCAGGGGATTGGTCAAAGCCAGACGAGCTGTATCCTCGCCTAATGTCAGTACTGTCAAATCTGTTTCCGCCGGGCGGTTTTCCAGAATTTTCTCGCTATAACATTCAACTTGAGAAAGAGCGGATTAATGCTGCGGGGTGGATGAACGCGGGTCCGTGTCGCCCACCATACAATAGCGCCCCCGAATCCTATCTAGCCGGTGCAAGGCTGGCCGGGACCGGCTGGGCAGAGCTCACAGAGCTCCTCAAGTCTGGAAATCTATAATCACCAAAAACACTGCTGGTGCGTTTACTACCTAATGCGGAGTTAACTATAAAATGCCTAATATTGCTGAATCACAAAAATCCTTGTATCAACCAGAGTATGGCCAGTTTATTGGTGGGGAATGGATGGCCGGAGACAGTGGCAAAACCATCGACCTAATGAACCCCGGCAATGGTCAGGTTTTGTCGCGTATCGCAGCGGGCAATGAGCGCGATGTGGAACGTGCTGTTGCAGCGGCAAAAAGGGCATTCGCCACTTGGTCGCAAAGCTCCTCCAGCGAAAGGCAGGAACTGCTGGTCGAAATAGCAAAACGATTGAAGGCTCGCCTGGAAGACTATGCGATGCTAGAGACGCTGAACAACGGCAAGCCACTGCGCGAATCGCTCAATTTTGATTTGCCACAGACTATCGGGCAATTCGAACTATTTGCCGGCGCCGCCTTCCATCTTCATGGTGAAACACTCGACTATCCTGATGCCGTTGGGCTGGTGCACCGCGAGCCTATCGGCGTATGTGCGCAGATAATTCCCTGGAACGTTCCCCTGTTGATGATGGCCAGTAAGATAGCCCCGGCCATTGCTGCTGGCAATACCGTTGTGATTAAACCGGCGGAGAGCGTCTGTCTTTCGATTATGGAGTTTTTCCGGGAGATGGCCGACATCTTGCCTCCTGGCCTGGTCAATGTTGTGACCGGATATGGAGCAGACGTGGGCGAGTCTCTTGTGACGCACCCGGACGTTCGGAAAGTGGCGTTTACCGGTTCAGTTCCCACCGCGCAGCGAATTATTCAGTACGCGTCGCGCAATATTATTCCTCAAACGTTGGAGCTGGGTGGAAAGTCCGCGCAGATAGTATGCGCCGATGCTGATCTCGAAGCAGCGGTCGAAGGCGCCACAATGTCAACAGTGCTGAATAAAGGGGAGATATGCCTGGCGGGATCCAGGTTGTTCCTACATGAGTCTATTCAGGAGGAATTTTTGGCGCGACTCAAAGAATCGCTTGAGAGTGTTCGCCTTGGTGATCCGGCGAATATCGAAACACAAATGGGGCCACAGGCATCTGTTATGCAGCGCGACAAAGTATCTTCCTACCTCGAACTGGGTCTGCAGGAGGGTGCCAGCGTAGTCACGGGCGGTGACCGAGCTTCGGGAGCTGGCCTTGATCAGGGAAATTTCATCCAGCCGACTATATTTAGCAATGTGACCAACGACATGCGTATCGCGCAGGAAGAAATATTCGGTCCGGTGACCTGCGCCATCACCTGGAAAAACGAAGAAGAAGTCATTCGCCTTGCCAATGAAAACAACTATGGCTTAGCGGGCGGTGTATGGACACAAAACATTGGGATGGCCCACCGGGTTGCCAGAGGCATGCAAACGGGCACGGTGTGGATTAACCGCTACTACAATTTGAAATCTGGTATGCCTATCGGAGGTTACAAGCAAAGCGGCTTTGGTCGGGAGTTTTGTTTTGATGTGCTCAATCACTACACCGTGACGAAGTCAGTAATTGTGAACCTGCAGGATGGCCCCATAGGTATGTATGCACAGTAGGTCGCCTATTAGAAGAATGGAGTTTATCGAACATGATTGAGCTGGTAACGCTCTGCAAAATGGATGAAGTCGAAGAGGGTACGCCTCTGGCCGCTAACGCTGACGGATTTCCACCGCTGGCGGTCTATTTGCATGAAGGTACTTATCATGTCACCGACAATACCTGTACTCACGGTATGGCCATGTTGACAGATGGCTACCAGGACGGGCACGAAATTGAGTGCCCTTTCCATGGCGGGGCATTCGATATTACCAACGGGGAGGCGATTTCCTTTCCTTGCCAAATTCCTTTGAAAACTTATACAGTCACGCTGGAAAACGGGAATGTGTGTGTGCCACTTTCCGAGGCAGTGACTGGGGCAGATGCAGATTAACTAACCAAGTAAATTCATAGCTAGGAAATAATTATGGACGTCACAGCTGCGGTAATACGAGAGCAATCGGGTAGGTTCCACATTGAAGAGTTAGAGTTGGATGACCCTCGCCCGAACGAAGTTGTGGTACGTATCGCTGGAGTTGGTATATGCCATACAGACATAATCTGCCGGGATCAGTATTACCCAATCCCCATGCCGGTGGTTTTTGGACATGAGGGGTCGGGCGTGGTGGAGAAAGTGGGTTCGGCCGTCACCAAGGTCGAGGTAGGCGATCATGTTGTGCTCAGTTACCTTAGCTGTGGGCACTGCCACCCCTGCCAGGAAGGTAAATCCGTGTACTGTTTGGAGCTGTTCCCGCTCAACTTTGCATGTACTCGTGATGATGGTTCCACCACGTTGAGTAAAGGCGAGGAGGTGGTACACGGGAATTTCTTCAATCAATCATCTTTTGCGTCTCACGCGCTGGCAGCCGAAGAAAATATTGTCAAAGTGCCGAAAGATGTGGATATCGAACTCCTGGGTCCACTGGGTTGTGGAATACAAACCGGCGCAGGCGCTGTCATGAACGCCCTAAACCCCTCTGCGGGTAGCTCCATTGCTATATTCGGTTGTGGCCCTGTCGGGTTGGCGGCCGTTATGGGTGCCGTGTTAACCGGTTGCGCCCAGATTATTGCAGTGGACATGAATTCGGATCGCTTGGCGATGGCTAGGGAATTAGGTGCGACCCACGCCATAAATCCAGCCGATACCGACCCTGTGGAAGCTGTTCAGACTATTACCGGTACGGGTGCACACTATTCGTTGGAGTGTACCGGTTTACCACAGGTGACCCGGCAGGCGGTGGACTGTCTGACCTTGACGGGAGTCTGCGGACAAATTGGGGCCGCACCGCTGGGCACCGAGTGCGCGATCGACATGAATAATATTCTGTTCGGGCGCACGTTGCGGGGTATTGTGGAAGGCGACAGCATTCCGGATATCTTCATTCCACGTATCGTCGAACTGTTTAAGCAGGGCCGATTCCCACTGGATAAACTGGTGACCTATTACGATTTTGAAAATATCAATGATGCCATCAGGGATGCCGAGAATGGCACTGTACTGAAGGCCGTGCTACGGTTCTAAATTAAAGCGGGGTAAATATTGATGGACTATTTACGTTACTATCTCGGAACCGCAGTCGTAGTGTGCGGAGTGTTGGGCTTTTATTGGGGCGGCTGTTGGGTCTTTCGGGGGGTGGGTACATTCATTCCCCTGCTGATCCTGGATATTGTGCTGCCCCGAGACTTTAAGCCTCGAGAAATACGTTACCCTCTCCTTGCCGATTTACCTCTGTACTTGCATGTTCTACTCATGTTCGCTGTATACGCCGCGTTTGTACATTGGGCAGCAACCGCTGGGTCTATAGCTCCAGGCCAATGGTTGGGCGCTATTTTGACATTGGGTTGGCTGGGAGCCGTACCAAATCTGCCTGTCAATCACGAACTGTTGCATCGGCGTGGCCGCTTTGCCCGGGCCTGCGCCACGATACTCGGCACGTTTTACGCAGACCCCACTCGTGATGTCGCTCATGTGCACACCCATCACATCCACTTGGCCACGCCAAACGATTCAGATACCGCAAGGCGTGGAGAGAACGTATACAGCTTTGTATTGCGCGCTACGGCGGGTTCTTTTAGGGATTTTTTTACAATAGAAAAAGAAAGTTGCAAGAGACGTAATGTGAGTTTGTTGCACCCGGGTGGGCGTCTGTTCAAGGCGCTCTTTCAATTGATTTTGCTACTGGGCATTTGTGCCTGGTATGCCGGCCTAGCGGCCACCCTTGCCGCTTTGGGCGGCATTGTTACCGCAAAGTTACTGGTGGAAATGTTCAATTATTACCAGCACTACGGTTTAGTGCGTGTACTAGGTAGCAATTATGGTCAGCAGCATATATGGAACCATCTCACGCCGATTAGTCGACAGTTGTCATTTGAAATAACCAACCACAACGACCACCACATGGACTCCTACCTGCCGTTTTATCGCCTGCAGCCGAAAAAAGATGGCCCGCAGATGCCGAGTATCTTGCTGTGTTTTCTGGCAGGCCTGGTCCCGCCAGTTTGGTTTTCCTATATAGCCCAACCGCGATTGAAACACTGGGATCTCACACATGCCACAGACGAAGAAATGGAGCTGGCCAGAGAGGCAAATCGTGCAGCCAACTGGCCGGATTGGCTGTATCCCGAGTTAGCACACTAGGAATCGGTTTTGCTTGGAAAATTAATCCGTCAGATAAAAAGCCATTTTGAGCCACGTCTGGCAACCGTAGAGCCCTTGGGTAAAACCTTTGAAGTGGCGAGTGATCAGACTTTGCTTCAGGGCGCTTTGGCTGCCGGACTCGCTTTTCCCCATCATTGTACTGTGGGGACCTGTGGCAATTGTAAGTGTCGGCTGAAGAGTGGCGATGTCAGATCGATGACGGATGCTTCTCTAACCCTCACACCGGCCGAGCTTGCAGACGGCTATATTCTAGCCTGCCAGTGTCTACTTAAGAGCGAAGTCACTGTCGCTGTTGATCTGAACGATGATTCCGAGGCGATGGTGCCTGCCCAATACATGGGTACTATAGTCGCTACGGAGCAATTGACGCACGATATTCTTAAAGTCTCTGTGGAAATAGACCGTCCCATGATGTTCAGGGCGGGGCAATTTGCCGACATCGCGTTGCCCGGCTTTGGTCGGCATCGCAGCTATTCCTTTGCCAATGCCCCGGTCGACGGCGGAACCAGGCAACTCGAATTTATGGTACGCAACGTAGCTGGCGGCGAATATACCCAGTGGCTGTTTGCGCAGAACAGGATCGGAGAGCGTTTTGAGTTGCACGGTCCAAAGGGTTCATTCTGGTTACGGCCTGCTGAAGTGCCCGTCCTATGTGTTGCCGGCGGCAGTGGCATGGCGCCAATATTGTCCGTTCTAGAGGATATGCTGAATAAAAACATTGAAAGACCAGTGGCATTTTTTTTTGGCGCCAGGCAGACACATGACCTGTACTGCCTGCAGCAGCTGGAATCGATCAGGCAAAAATGGCCGGGTGAATTCCGGTTTATTCCCGTGCTTTCAGAAGAACCGGAGTCCTCCTCATGGACGGGTTCCCGGGGTATGGTAACCGAATTTCTGAATGGTGATTATGCTAGTTTTGATATTGCTGCTAGCCATGCTTATCTGTGTGGACCCCCTCCCATGATAGATGCCGCTCTTGCTCGTCTACAATCCTGTGGCTTGGGCATTGAATACACCCACTACGACAAATTTTTGGATTCGCGCCAGCTTGAGGTGGCGGAGAATGGAGTAATGTGACTATGACCGAGAAAATCGACTTCAGCTCCTATATTGATGAAAGACCGGACGAGGGAATTTACCGGGTTGATCGCAGCATATTTACCGACCCTGCTCTGTTTGAACTCGAGATGAAATATATCTTCGAGAAAACCTGGGTCTTTTTATGCCACGAGAGCCAGATTGCAAATCCAAACGACTATATCACCACCTATATTGGGCGGCAGCCGGTGATCGTCAATCGTGATGAGCGGGGGGCTATCAACGCTTATATTAATGCCTGTGCCCATCGCGGTGCCCTAGTGGAGAATTGTGGGCGGGGCAACAAAAAGATGTTTATGTGTCCCTTCCACGGCTGGTGTTACAAGGCCAGTGGTGAGCTAGCACACTTTGGCGATTCGGAGCAGGCGGGCTATTCCGACAACTTCGATGGTACTGAATTGGGGCTGGTGAATATAGGCCGCATCGACAGTTATGGCGGTTTCGTCTTTGGTAGCTTGTCGGCGGACGTACCTGAGTTGACAGAGCACCTTGCGGCATCCACAAAGTTGATTGATATGCTCACAGACCAGAGTGACGAGGGCATCGAGGTCCTCCCTGGGGTTCAAACCTACACTTTCGATGGGAATTGGAAACTTCAGGCCGAAAATGGGGTAGATGGGTATCATGTCGAAACTATTCATGCCAATTATGTAAAAACGGTCCGGCGACGGCAGCAATTGCTACGCGGTGAAGACCCCGTGAACGCGGCTGACGTTGGCGGGATCGGCCAAACCATAGGTGGGTTTTACGACCTGGACAATGGGCATGTTCTTTTATGGAGCGAATTTCCGAACCCTCAATCGCGCCCCCTTTACTGGCGGCACGAGGACTTGTGTGAAAGATATGGAGAGTTACGTGCGAAATGGATGGATGGGTATCTGCGTAACCTGTTGCTTTACCCGAACGTTTTTCTCATGGACCAGATGAGTACACAGATTAGGGTCTTTCGCCCCATCGCCGTAAATAAGAC
>JAURLY010000005.1 GCA_030830945.1 Gammaproteobacteria bacterium
ACTGGTCTTTACTTTTACGACAACGATGTTATCGAGATCGCCAAATCGATCAAACCTTCGCATCGTGGTGAATTGGAAATTACCGACGTAAATAATGCCTATCTGCAACGTGGTGAGCTGCATGTCAGTTTATTGGGCCGGGGATTTGCCTGGCTGGATACCGGAACACATGATTCACTAATTCAGGCTGGAAGTTTTGTGCAGACAGTGGAAAAACGGCAGGGTTTCAAGGTGGCCTGTCTGGAGGAAATTGCTTATCACAGTGGCTGGATTAATGAGCAGCAACTGCGCCAGCAGGGCGAAGAACTGAAAAAGACAGGTTATGGGCAGTATTTGCTCGCTGTTGCCGACGGTTACAAGTAGTTTTTTATGGACGTTATCAGCACTAATATTGCGGACGCAAAAATTATCGAGCTCCGGGTATTTGGGGATGAGCGTGGCTTCTTTTTGGAAACATTCCAGGCGGAACGCTATGCCGAGGCTGGAATTGACTTGCCCTTTGTGCAAGACAATCATTCTCGCTCAGCCAGGAGGGTGCTTCGCGGGCTGCACTTCCAAAAAAACCGACCACAAGGAAAGCTGGTTAGGGTTGTCCATGGGGAAGTATTTGATGTTGCTGTTGATATCCGCAATGGTTCGCCCACATATGGACAGTGGGCAGGGGTAACACTTTCTGAAGATAACAAAAGACAGTTCTGGGTACCTCCAGGTCTGGCTCACGGGTTTGTGGTGCTCTCGGATTTTGCTGATTTTGAGTACAAGTGTACGGACTATTATTTCCCTGAAGATGAAGGGTGTTTGATCTGGAATGATCCGGAGATTGGTATTGATTGGCCCATACAGAATCCCGTTTTATCCGCCAAGGATCAGCAAGGATTGAAATTCACCGAGCTGTAATTATGAACGTACTTTTAACAGGCGCGAATGGGCAGCTTGGTCGATGTCTGGTAGATCGACTGCAGCAAAACGACAGGTTTAAATTTACGGCCCTGGACAGGCAAAGCCTGGATATTAGTGATATTGATCAGGTTAAAGCCATTGTTGCTGATACTGAGCACGATATAATCATTAATGCGGCTGCCTATACAGGCGTCGATAAGGCAGAAACCGATGTTGAAAATGCCCGTCGAGTAAATGAAATCGGTGCGGCCAATTTGGCAGAGATTGCGAAAAATCTGGGAGTTCCACTTATCCATGTTTCGACCGATTACGTATTTGACGGCCATGCAGATAAGCCCTACACCGAGACGGATTCCACCGGCCCTACGGGAGTATATGGGCAGACCAAGTTGGCAGGTGAGGCTGTCATTCAGTCGATCTGTCCAAAGCATATTATTTTGCGCACAGCCTGGGTCTATAGTGAATACGGCAGTAATTTTGTGAAAACCATGTTGCGCCTTGCGGAAACACGGGATGAGTTAAATGTGGTAGAAGATCAGACAGGTTGCCCGACCTATGCTGGAGATATCGCCGATACTATTTTGAAAATTTGCCTTGGGATTTCAACAGATACCAAGTGGGGGATTTACCACTACGTGGGCGCAATCCAATGCACCTGGGCCGAGTTCGCCCGAACCATTTTCCGCGAAGCTGAAACCCTGGGTATTCTTGCCAGGAAAATAGTGGTGCATGGCATTCCCTCATCGGCTTACCCTACACAGGCAGAAAGGCCAAAATACTCAGTGCTGGATTGTCGAAAGGTTGTAAATGCTTTCGATGTATTACCCATCGAACTGAAGCAAAGCTTGCCTCGAATGCTGGAAGCGTTTAAGCGTCAACAGGATTAACGAATATGAAAATTTTGATTACAGGGGGTGCCGGGTTTATCGGCAGCGCGGTTGTTCGTTTTATTTTGGAACAAGCCGACGACGAAGTCCTCAACGTTGATTTGCTGACTTATGCAGGAAATCTCGATTCTTTGCCTGGCGCGGAAGAAAATCCTCGATATCAATTCAGCCAGACCGACATTTGTGATCAGCAAGCAATGGCTCGTATTTTTGATCAGTTTCAGCCGGATGCCGTTATGCATTTGGCGGCTGAGTCCCATGTCGATCGATCTATTGATGGCCCCGGGGCTTTTATCCAGACGAATGTGGTCGGTACCTATAGCCTGTTGCAAGCCGCACTAAACTACTGGAAATCTCTTTCGGCTGAGCGTTCCTCCCTGTTCCGCTTTCATCATATTTCTACAGATGAAGTCTATGGTGATTTGGAGGGCAGTGAAGCACTTTTTACTGAAGAGACGGCGTATGCTCCCAGCTCGCCTTATTCGGCCAGTAAAGCAGCATCCGATCACTTGGTAAGGGCCTGGGGCCGAACGTATGGACTGCCGGTACTGGTAACCAACTGCTCCAACAACTACGGGCCCTATCATTTTCCGGAAAAGTTGATTCCACACATGATTCTTAATGCGTTATCAGGCAAACCCTTGCCTGTTTATGGTGATGGCCAGCAAATTCGCGATTGGCTTTATGTTGAGGATCACGCCAAGGCTCTCTACAGGGTTATCACCAAGGGAATTGTGGGC
>JAURLY010000061.1 GCA_030830945.1 Gammaproteobacteria bacterium
GGGGTAGCTTGTTAAATCAAAGGCTGGCAACGGCGTCGCTTCTGGTCGCTATACTCCTGGCAAGTTTATTTTTGCCATGGGGCGGGCTGTTTTCCCTGTTAATCATGTTCATGCTTGGTGTATCTGCATGGGAATGGGGGACATTGGCGAAACTCGAAGCGAAATCGCGCCGAATTGCTTATGTGGTAGGAATTCTGGCTCTATTTCTAATCGCTCTCTGGTTTTATGATCACATTACCGGCTTCGCTTTAAGAATAGCCACTCTGGTGTTTTGGTTCTGGATATTGCTGATTCCGGTATTGGTTAGATATCCGGAAACCCAGCCTCTATTCCAAAATCGTGGCGTTATTGCGTTTCTTGGTGGGATTATCTTGCTTTCTACTGCCTGCGGCCTGCTTTGGCTCAAAGCTCAGGAGCAAGGAGCGTGGCTGGTGCTTTGTCTTATTACTATTGTAAGTATTGCCGATTCCGGTGCCTATTTCGCTGGAACACGCTGGGGAAAAATCAAATTAGCGCCACAGATTAGCCCTGGAAAAACCCTGGAAGGGCTTTACGGTGGCTTGGTCGCTAATTTCATCTTTGCGATAACTCTGTTGTTTGGCTTAAATATGGATCCCCAGAACAGCTTCGTAATCGTTTTTGTCATTTTGTTGACCAGTTTGGTTTCTGTTGAAGGGGACCTTCTGGAAAGCGCCATCAAACGCGCGCAAGGTGTTAAGGACAGCGGTACATTCCTGCCTGGCCATGGCGGTGTGCTTGACCGCATTGATGGTGTCTGTGCGGCCACTCCCTGCTTCATTTTTTGCGTGCTTTTCTTCTCTCTTGGGTAAGCGGTAGATGAAGAAAGTCCTGATTCTGGGTTCAACGGGCTCAATTGGTCTGAGCACACTCGATGTACTGGCGCGCAACCCTGATCAATTTGAACTTTGGGGTATTACTGCCAACAGCAATAGTGCCCAGCTGCTTGAACAAATTAGACAGTATCAACCTGAATACGCTGTTATTAATGATGAAGTAGCGGCTCTGGATATCAGTAAAAAAGTTAAGGCTGAAGGCATTGATACAAAAGTTCTGACGGGAGCTGAAAATCTGCAAGAACTTGCCGGTCATGACGAAGTGGATATTGTTATGGCCGCAATTGTGGGCGCAGCAGGATTATTGCCAACACTAAAAGCGGTGGAAGCAGGGAAAAGAGTGCTTCTGGCTAACAAAGAAGCACTGGTGTGTGCCGGCCCGCTATTTATGCAAGCAGTATCCAGAAGCAATGCATTGCTCATGCCTGTAGACAGTGAGCACAATGCCATATTCCAGTGTTTACCTGATGGTCAGTACAATTCTGCGCAGATCGAAAAAATACTTTTAACCGCATCGGGTGGCCCATTTCGTGGTAAATCTTTTCAGGAGTTATCAGGCGTGACGCCAGAGCAGGCCTGCGCTCATCCTAACTGGAATATGGGGCAAAAGATTTCAGTGGATTCTGCAACCATGATGAATAAAGGGTTGGAGTTGATTGAAGCTTGCTGGTTGTTTGGAGTGTCGTCGGATCAAATTGATATAGTTCTTCATCCGCAGAGCGTGGTGCACTCGATGGTTCAATATCGCGATGGCTCGGTAATTGCCCAGATGGGTAACCCGGATATGCGTACGCCAATTGCTCATGCGTTAAGCTGGCCAGAGCGAACTTCTTCGGGCGTTGATATTCTGGATTTTGCTCGATTAAAACTGGACTTCGAAGGGATCGACTATTCTTCATATCCATGTCTGGCATTGGCGCTAGATGCTGCAAAAAGCATGGGAGCGATGCCAGTTGTCTTAAACGCGGCCAATGAAATTGCCGTCGATGCCTTCCTCCTTAGGCAAATAAGTTTCCTTGAAATAGCTAAAATCGTTGAAAAAACCCTAAATTCGACTAATTTTTCGGAACCAGTTTCAATAGACGAAGTCATAGCACTGGATTCAGAAGCGCGTGTGATTGCGCAGTCACTGATTGATACCAACCAGCAAACAAAGGTTTCCGCAAAGCTGTAATGGATGTAGTAAAAATTGTTTTTTTTGCGTTGATAGCGCTATTTGTTCTAGTCACTTTTCATGAGTTTGGCCATTACTGGGTTGCGCGAAAATGTGGTGTACGTGTGCTACGTTTTTCTATTGGTTTTGGTAAGCCACTATTGCGCTGGCAACGTGATGACACCGAATTCGTTCTCGCCGGGATTCCCCTTGGCGGTTACGTAAAAATGTACGGCGAATCAACGGATGAGGAGCCAGTGCCGGAAGATCAAAAGCATCTTAGCTTCAGTCACAAGAGTGTTTGGCAGCGTATGGCCATTGTGGTAGCAGGTCCGATTGCCAATTTATTGCTGGCTATATTTATTTATTTTTTGGTGTTTCTTGGAGGAACACGGGAAATAGCCCCACTTATTGGGGATGTGCAACAAAATTCTATTGCCGAAGCGGCAGGTGTTAACCCCGGATTAGAAATTATTCGAGTAGACAGCGAGCCGGTAGCCTCCTGGGCGGACGTGTTTGATCAGTTGCTAAATCGTATTGGTGAAACGGGTTACGTCGAAATAGAAGCGCTTGCCCCGGAATCAGGGCTGTCCAATTTATATAGTTTGCCGATTAACTCCTGGCTAAGAGATACAGATCAGCCAGATTTTTTGGGAAGTTTAGGGCTTATCCCTTATACCCCGGAAGTTGATGCTGTCATCGGACAAGTCGTAGCGGATAGTCCTGCACAGCGGGCAGGGCTGCAAGTTGGTGATCAAATTCTGGAAACAGATAAAGTTAGTATTGAAAGCTGGGAGCAATGGCGAGAAATCGTTCGTTCATCCCCATCAAGAATGCTCACAATGCGGATTGAGCGAGAGGGAGAGTTGCTCAATTTAGAGCTGATGCCTGACGAGATCGAGGAGGGTGGTGAAGTCTATGGCTTGGCCGGTGTTGCTCCCCAAGCGCCAGATTGGCCGGAAGAATTGTTGCGAGATAGGCAGTACGGCTTAATTGGCGCCCTTCAAGCCGGATTTGATAAAACCTGGTCCAGCAGCTTGTTTATTCTCGACTCCTTGAAAAAACTTATTACGGGTCAGGTGTCGACCAAATCATTGGGTGGGCCGGTTTCTATTGCTAAATTTGCAGGTGCTTCTGCTGAAGCGGGATGGCAATCTTTTTTGTCATTTCTGGGAATCATGAGTGTGATGTTAGGTATCATGAATTTACTGCCAATACCTGTATTAGACGGAGGTCATTTATTGTTTTATATGATTGAAGCAGTGAAGGGATCACCATTGAGTGAAGCTATTCAGGCCGCGGCTATGCGTGTCGGTGTCTCGATAGTTTTTGGGATTATGTTATTAGCGCTTTACAATGATTTTGCGCGCCTGTAACGTCCGCGTTCTTCTGAGTTATATATCCAGATTCCCCAAGAAAATAATGATAAAAATCAGACTATTTCTGTCGTTAGTGCTTTTGTGTCCGGCCTTAGCACTAGCTCAAACCTTTACTATTGAAGATCTTCGAGTTGAGGGCCTTCAGCGTGTCTCTGCCGGGTCGGTTTTTGCAGCGGTTCCTGTGCGGGTTGGTGATCAGGCCGACGAGACTGCCATTCAGGAAACGATTCGTTCGCTATTTCGAACTGGCTTTTTCAATGATATTGCTGTGTATAGAGATGCCAATGTCCTGGTTATTGAGGTTTCAGAGCGTCCGGCAGTTGCTGAAATCAACCTTGAAGGCAATAAAGTAATCAAGGACGAAGATCTACTGGATTCATTGCGAGATACCGGGCTCTCCGAAGGGCAAATTTTTAAACCAGCGACTTTGGATTCGCTTGGTAAAGAGCTAAGTCGTGTTTATGTTTCCCAAGGGCATTACGGTGCTGAAATTGAAACAGAAGTACGCGAATTACCGCGTAACCGTGTGGCTGTCGATATCACTATTGGTGAAGGGAAGCAAGCAAGGATTAAGGAAATCAATATTGTCGGAAACGAAACCTTCGAGGAAGAAGAGTTGCTCGATCTTTTTGAAGCGGGCGTACCTCAATGGTTTCCCTGGTTTTCCAGTATAGATAAGTATTCAAGAGAGAAATTGACCGGGGATATAGAGACGCTGGAGTCGCATTATCTGGATCTCGGTTATCTTCGATTTAACGTCGATTCTACGCAAGTATCGGTTAGCCCCGATAAGTTATCTGTATTCGTCACCATTAACATTAGTGAAGGCGATCTTTACACTGTTTCAAGTGTAGACCTCCTGGGTGACATGGTCATCCCGGAAACACAAATACGTTTACGCACTTTTGTACGTCCACAGCAAAATTTTTCCCAGGCACTCATCACTGCTTCCAAGGATGCAATATCGAATCGCCTTAATAATGAAGGCTATGCCTTTGCGGAAGTGACTGAAATACTGGATATCAATGATGAAGATAAAACGGTCGATGTGACTTTCTTTATTGATCCTCAAATGCGCACTTACGTTCGACGAATTGAATATCGAGGTAACACTCGCACCCAAGGAGAGGTGCTACGCCGCGAAATGCGCCTAATGGAATCAGCTGTTGCTTCAACCCAACTTATCGACTCAGGTAAGATTCGGTTGGATCGACTGGGGTTCTTCAGCTCTGTTGAGTCTGAGACAGTTCCTGTGCCAGGAACCAACGATGAAGTAGACGTGATTTACACCGTTGAAGAACAACCATCGGGGAGTATTAGCGCAAGTATTGGTTACGCAGGTTATGCTGGAGCAATATTAGGATTGAATCTCCAAGAGAATAATTTCTTAGGATCTGGAAACCAAGTTAGTCTGGGTATTAACCAAAGCAGGTATCAAAAATCACTGAACATAAGTTTTCTTGACCCCTACTTCACCGAGGACGGCGTATCTGCAGGTTATTCTGTTTATTATAGAGAAACGGATTACGGAGAACTTCGTATCGCGAGATACTCAAACGATGTTGCAGGTTTGAGAGTTAACTACGGTTATCCCTTGTCAGAAATATCTCGATTGCAGCTTGGTTTTGGTTATGAACAACTTAAGCTTGGTTTCGGGAACTTTGCTTCTGATGAAATCAAGGATTTTGTTGATACCGGAGGCAGGTTCAACCAATACAAGCTGAGTGCTGGATGGTCTCGAGTAACTCTAAATCGCGGTATTTTTGCTGACCGGGGAAGCAGCCAAAGTCTCTCTCTAGATCTCTCTCTCCCGGGTAGTGATGCGCCCTATATCAAAACGAACTTTAATGCTCAGAAATATTTGCCAGTCGGCCCTTTGACTATGAGGTTTGCTACGAATCTAGGTATTGGTCAAAGCCTTGATTCAGACAGGCGACTTCCATTTTTTGAAAACTATTATGCCGGAGGTTTTGGTACTGTAAGGGGTTTTGAGCGCAGTACTCTTGGACCGCGTGAATCAGCAGCTTTTCGAATAACCGATGACGGTGAGGTGCAACCTTTGAGTGGATCTTATCCCATTGGTGGTAATACTCTAATTATCGGTACTGCAGAAGTTCTCATTCCTACTCCATTCTTACCTGATCCAGATTCTCTTAGAGCGACTGCTTTTATTGATGCGGGAAATGTTTTCGATACAGATTGTGGGCCTCGTCAGCCATATTGTTATCCCCCTAGCATATCGGAATTAAGATATTCTTATGGCCTATCTGCAACTTGGCTTAGTTCATTTGGTCCAATGTCTTTTTCTATTGGTCGATCTGAAAATGGGGAGACTGGCACACCGAATGTTCGGGATGAAGAATCTGAATTCTTTCAGTTCACTCTTGGTCAGACGTTTTAGTAATTTTTACTTGGAGATATAAAGTGTATAAGAAATTGATTGGTAGCCTGATTTTCGGTACAGCAATGTGCTTATCTGTATTTGCAAACGCTCAGAAAATTGCGGTTGTAAATATACAGGTAGCGATACTGGAATCCGATTATGGTCAGGCAGAACTCGCTAAACTTGAAAGCAACCCTAGCTATGCAGCGCTGGTGACTGAGTCACAGTCTCTTATAGCTGATGTACAAGCGCTCGATAACGACGCCCAGGCCAATGGCAATAGCTGGACACAGGCGCAGCTTTCGGAATACAACAAACAGCGACAGTTTTTGACAGCAGATTTGCAGCTAAAC
>JAURLY010000062.1 GCA_030830945.1 Gammaproteobacteria bacterium
ATACGTCTTACTTTATCTAAGCCCGTGTTGTGAGCAATATCGGTGGCTTTTGAGCTCCAAGGGGAGATTGTTCCAAATCTAGGCACCACTAACTGCAATATCCCCAATGATGATTTTGGCTCTATTTTGGGACCATAGCTAAGCAATGCTTGTAGCTGGGTTTCCTCTTTATCTGTCAGGGGCGATTCCAAATCGACAAAATGAACATATTCAGCATAGACATCACGAATGCCGGCGTTGATTTTCTTGAGCTTTTGTAAAAGTTTTTCAGTTCGAAATGTTGAAAGTGCGGGGGCGCCACGCAAGCGAATCATTCAGGGGCCTCAGGGAAGACTCAGTTTTCAGGAAAGGCGCACATTCTACTGCAAAAAATTGCCATTGGCGTCCCCGTACTTGATGTCCTGTACACTAAACATCTTGGCGCCAAAGTTTGTTAACCCCATAATGATCCAAAGGCCAGAATCATGTTTTATCTCCCAGTTTTGGAATTGAGTTCCGGAACACATTTCCGGTCAGTCTACGAGAGTGGGTAGCAAGGGGTTCATGCTAGAAAATCGAAAGATACAGTTTGCTATTGTCGCTATCGCGCTTATGATTTTTGCCCCCAAAGATCATAACCCCTCCCACCTGGAATCAGTGCTTGAACGCGGCACACTTCGTGTTGCCAGTCGACTCGGGCCTCTAAGCTATTTTGAACGCGACGGACAACCCAACGGGCTGGATTACAACCTACTGTCATTATTTTCAAAAAATCTGGGTGTTAATCTTGAATTTCTACTCTATGACAGTCTCGAAGCCCAATTGGCTTCGGTGTACTCGGAAAATATCGATCTGGCCGCCGCCACGCTTACCGAAACTGAGGATCGCAAAATCCTTTATGACTTTAGTGAGCCTTATATGGAAGTCTCTGCTGTATTACTTCAGCACAGTAGTGAGCCCCCAAAAGAAAGCCTTGATGACATTCAGGACGAGGACTACAGCCTGCGTGTAATTGCTGGAAGCTCCCACGCAGAGATTTTGCGCAGCCTTCAAGAGGAGCATCCAAAGCTGGATTGGGAGGAACAAACCGAGGTCATCATGTTTCAGCTGATGGAGCAGGTGCAAAACCAGGACATCGATTACACCGTTGTGGATTCTGCAATCTTTGAACTCGAACGGTCCATGTTTCCCAGAATTGAAGTAGCTATGGAGTTATCTGAACCGGCCCCAATTGGCATGGCATTTCCCAAAAGCGATGACGCCACCCTGCTGGAGAGGCTTAACCAATTTATCAGGGATTACGAAGCCTCCGGTGAAATGGAGCTGCTACGACAAGCCTATTTCGTGGATAAGAGCCGCATGGATGTCGGTGGGGCCCTGGTATTCAAAGAACGCTTGGAGGAGCGACTGCCCGAATTTGAGACGCTTTTTAGAACTGTCACTGATGAGATGGGCTATGACTGGTTGCTATTGGCTGCTCAGGCTTACCAGGAATCTCACTGGGAGCCACGCGCACGATCCCCTACTGGTGTAAGAGGCCTGATGATGCTGACACTGCCCACGGCAAGGCAGATGGGTGTGGAGAGTCGACTGGATCCCGAGCAAAGCCTGCGGGGCGGACTCAAATACATGGTGTCATTACATAACAGAATGCCCGAACGCATTGCCGAACCAGACCGAACCAAGTTTGCCTTGGCTGCTTATAACGTTGGCTTTGGGCATCTGAACGATGCCCGTATTCTTGCCCAAAGGGCCGGGGCAAACCCCGATGTTTGGGATGAAGTAGTCGAATACTTGCCGTTACTAAGACAACGCCGATACTACTCTACAGTGGAGCACGGCTATGCTCGCGGCAACGAGCCTGTGGTTTACGTTGAAAATATTTATCGATTTAAAAGCATTCTGGACTGGTACACCTGGCAGCGTGATTTGGATATAGACAATATGTTTGTTGAGCCAGGAGCTTCAGAGGAAGAACGCAGAGGGCCTTATAAGGATATTTTGGATATGCCGCTGGCACCGTTGTAGAAGCCAGACCATATAGAGCTGATTTAGGCTTGCCGACGCTGACGGAAAAAATCTTTCAATAATTCACCTGACTCTTCTGCCAGGCAGCCACCCACATATTCCATACGATGATTATAAAATTCCTGATCGAGCAAGTTGAGCTGTGAAACAACAGCGCCAGCTCTTGGCTCATAGGCACCAAACACTAGCCTGTCAATTCGGGCATGCACCATTGCACCGGTACACATAGTACAGGGCTCGACACTGACATAGAGGGTTGCATCTGGCAAGCGATAGTTCCCCGCTATTTTTGCAGCCGCGCGAAGTGCTTGAATTTCAGCATGTGCGCTGGGATCGCTGGTTCCAATAGGCTGGTTGTAGCCTTGCCCTAAAATCTGTCCATCCCTGACAACCATAGCACCAATCGGAACCTCTCCGAGCTCTGCCGCTTGTCTGGCCAAAGCCAGGCATTGCTTCATCCATTGGATATCTTCCTGCCCCATGGGGTCTGCCATAATCAGGTATCAATATTCAACAGATGCAGCGCCAGGATGTCCTGCATCTTCTATGGCTTTTTGAATCTCTGGCGACATATAGGTTTCGTCATGCTTTGCAAGGACTTCACTCGCTTGAACTAAACCGGATTCATCCATCCGACCAATAGCAATAATGCCCTGCCCTTCGCGAAAAAGGTCGGGAAGTATTCCGGCGAAAGCCACCGTAACCTGCTCAGCGGTATCAGTGATTACAAATTCTACATAGAGGCTATCGGACGC
>JAURLY010000063.1 GCA_030830945.1 Gammaproteobacteria bacterium
GAAATCAAGTCCGGTATTGGCTGCAACTTCCTGCAACCAACCTCGAATTGCCTGATGCGACACTTCGAGGGTAATACCTTTTTCAGCAACGCGGGTGAGACATGTCAGCATGAGAGAAATTATTTCAAAATCAGCTTCAATTTCTTTAATGCCAAACAGCTCAGCACCTATCTGAAGAGGTGCCCGATTAAGCGCTCCGCCTCCAGGATTGGAGCGTACTATTGTTCCTGCATAACAAAGGCGATTGGCGCCACCATAGGACATGGAGTGCGCATCGATTCGAGCTGCTTGCGGTGAAATATCTGCCCGAAGCCCCAGGCTCTTGCCGGACTGATGATCACTAAACTTAAATGTCTGCATGCCCAGACTTTCGCCCAGGCCGGTCAAGAGTGAATCGGTAAATTCAATTATTGGCGGGAAGACAAGGTCATAACCCCAGCTATCAAACAGGTCTAGCAGGTCTCGTCGCAAGGCTTCAAGGCCGCGCGCCTGATCCGACACGAGCTCATCAATGCCGTTTGGTAACAACCAGCGATTCTTGGACATAGTGATATCTGGTTAAAGTAAATACAGGATTCCCAAACCCAACAGCATGGAAAACAAACCGACCAGCCTAAGCATTTTATCGTCGGTATCAGATACAGTTTCCAGCAACTGGCGCCAGCGATCAGGGTACAGAAAAGGGATAATCCCCTCGATGATCAAGAGCAAACAAAAAGCTCGACCTAATTCCACCCAGATGCTGTCCACAAGAAAATCCCGTGTTAATGACGTCGAAATTCTTCACACAAAAAAGCCGGGGTTCGCCCCGGCTTGTAGAATTTTAACACGGTAGCCCCGACATGCCTAAACTAAAAATAGTCGACTGCCGAAAGCTAGCAGGCGCGCCTACTGCGCCCGCCCACCTCGAGAGTCTTTTAGGTACTTAAAGAAGTCACTTTGCGGGTCAATCACCAGTAGACTATCCGGTGAAGCAAAGCTCTGCTTATAAGCTTCCAGGCTACGAACAAAAGCAAAAAACTCAGGGTCCCTGCTGTAGGCACTGGCGTAAATTGATGCCGCCTGGGCATCACCGTCACCGCGAATGGTTTCGGACTCCCTATAGGCTTCTGCTTCTAGAAGAATTTTTTGGCGATCGGCGTCTGCACGGATCTTGGTGGCTTCCTCTTCACCTTCAGAGCGGAATTCGCGCGCGAGTTTTTCGCGTTCTGCACGCATACGACGATATACGTCACCACTGACTTCTGGCGGCAGATCAATACGCTTAACCCTGACATCAAGAACCTCAACACCAAGGGAATCCCTTACAGTTGTATTGAGGATATTGGTCAGCTTTTCCATCAGCATATCGCGCTCACCTGAAACCACTTCGGCGAGAGTCCTGGTACCAAACTCGTTCCGCAAACCGTCATTAATACGAGCTGCCAGACGACTGCGAGCCACAGATTCATTACCACCTGTAGCACGATAGTAGGCACCCACATCTGCTACCCGGTATTTGGCATAAGAATCGACAATCAAACGCTTTCTTTCTACCGTGTAAAAACTTTCTGGCGTCGCATCCACTGTCAACACACGGGCATCAAATTTTCGCACGTCATCAACAAATGGAATTTTCCAGTGAAGTCCTGGCGAGATATCTTCACTGGCCAGCGCACCAAAGCGTAATTGCACTGCTTTTTCTTTCTCATTAACTCGATAAAGTGTCACCGACGCCAGCAAGGCAATAATGGCGAGCACGACGAGCAAAATATAACCTTTGTTCTTCATTATCTTAGCCTCGCATTACTGGTACTTCCGCCTGTGCGCTGAATTTCACGCAGCACTTCATCAATCAACTGCTGTCGATCAATGGAATTGCCCGAGCTGGTAGCGCCAGACTGCTGTCGAATTTGATCCAGCGGCAGGTACATCAAATTGTTGCCACCCTCAACATCCACCATTACCTTGGAGCTGTTCGTCATGACCTCATTAACTGCATCCAGATACAAACGCTCGCGGGTAACTTCCGGCGCGCGACTGTATTCAGCATAAAGCTGGTTAAAGCGTGCTGCCTCACCCTCAGCCCTGGCAACTAACTCACCTTTGTATGCTTCTGCCTGCTCAATAATACGCTGGGCTTCACCACGTGCTGCGGGCAAAATGCCATTGCGATAGGCTTCTGCCTGATCAATCAGTCGATCCCGATCTTGTTCAGCGGAGTTCACATCATCAAACGCATCCTTAACCTGCTCAGGCGGCTCGCCTCGCTGCAAGGTAACGGCAATCACGTTAATGCCTGTCCCGTAGCCATCCAGGTAGGCTTGTAGGCGCAGCTTTACTTCATCTGCCATTTGTTGACGACCATCACTAAGCGCAGACTCCATAGGCGTGCTGCCAACAACATGCCGGATAGCACTGTCTGTTGCCTCTTCCAGTGTCAAGATTGGATCGTTTACATTGATAATGAAATTGCGGACATCGCTGACATTAAATTGGACGATCAGTGGTATTTGGACAATATTCTCGTCCTGGGTCAGCATCAGGCTATTCGTGCCAGAAGCTGAGTATTCACGAATGCCTGTAACGCCCACCACTTCAACTGTATCAATCAGGTATGGATTAAAGCTCAGGCCAGGATTGATGGTTTTGTGGTATTTCCCAAACCGCATCACCACGCCTTGCTCGCCTTCATCCAACTTGTAAAAGCTGGAAAAAAGCCATGCTGCAGCCAGAAGGCCAATTATCAGGTATACAGGAAAACTGCTGTCGCCAGCTGAAGGTGAGCGGCCACTACCATTCGGTTTTTTGCCCCCAAAAAGTCCTTCTATCGACTCTTTGATCTTCTTGAAAAACTCATCAAGATCCGGAGGCCCATCATTCTTTCGCTTACCCCAAGGGTCGCGATCACCGCCACCAGGTTCATTCCAGGCCATTAAAGACTCCGTATAATAAGTTAGTAGGTTGTAAGAATCAGGCTTGGGATTCTAATGCCTTCAAGCCCCTGTTTCACGCGAACTTAACTATTTCTAATTGATCGGCCTTCACCCCCTCCTGATGCAGGGCACGATCCCAGTCCGCTTTGCTTAATCTGACCGACAATTCAACATTGCCAGATTCATCGTATTGCTCATCCTGTACCGCGTTGAGCCGGTGTAATCGAGCGATCAGGCTACCATAGCTGGCCGGCAATCGATAACGGCCAACGACGGCATCTGCCAATAATATATCGGTAAGCGCTGGCAACAATAAATCACAGCCTTGACCACTTTTTGCCGAAAGCCAGACACTTGTTGGTCGACCATTTTCATCGCGATCGACACGTGCGCGATCTTCATCCAACAAGTCTACCTTGTTGTATACCCTTAATACGGGGATATTCTGCGCACCGATCTCTTCAAGCACAGTTTCTACTGCCTCAATATTCTCTCGCCACCGGAGATCGGCTGCATCAATCACATGCACTAAAAGCGTCGCATTTGCTGCTTCTTCCAACGTGGCCCGAAAAGCATCCACCAGATCATGTGGCAAATGTCGAATAAACCCCACTGTATCGGCTAAAACCAATTTACCAATACTGGGCGCATCAAGTTGACGCATGGTGGGATCCAGTGTGGCGAACAACTGGTCTTGGGCATAAACGTCTGAATGGGTTAAGCGATTAAACAACGTCGATTTACCCGCATTGGTGTAGCCCACTACAGACACTGTGGGAATCTCGGCTTTTTTGCGCGCGCGACGCCCTTGATTGCGCTGGCTCCGTACTTTATCCAGCCTCGCATGGAGATTCTTTATTCTTGCCCGTAAAAGACGCCGATCAGATTCCAACTGGGTTTCACCTGGGCCGCGCAGGCCAATACCACCCTTTTGCCGTTCAAGGTGAGTCCAGCCACGAACCAGCCGCGTGCTCAGATGTTCCAGCTGGGCAAGTTCTACTTGTAACTTACCCTCATGTGTTCGTGCTCTCTGGGCAAAAATATCCAGAATTAACCCCGTTCGACCCAAGACTCGACATTTAAGTTCACGTTCAAGGTTTCGCTCCTGACTGGGGGATAACTCGTGATTAAAGATCACCAGATCAGCCTCGCTATCTTCTACGGCTGCGAGTACTTCCTCGAGCTTGCCGCTGCCGATGAAAGTTTTTGGCTGGGGTTGTGAGCGGCTTCCGCTAATAAGTGCTACCGATTTTGCCCCGGCAGAATTGACCAGCTCTATAAATTCCTGCTCGTCTTCTTCAAGCGCTATCGCTCTTCCGCCGAAGTGGATATTGACCAGCACAGCGCGTTCGCCGGATTCATATCTCTCAAAAAATAGCACTGAAATACGTTCGAATGGAAAATTCGGTCAAGGAAGAGAAATGGAAAGGTGATAGGGAGAGGCGCAAACGCACGCAGGGAAGGGGTCCATCAAAAAAAATAGGGTGCTGGGTACGTTTTCTTCTCAACCAATTCGTGACAATCAAAAAAATAACCGGGTTAGAAGTTGCCAGGAGCTTCTTCTTCGGCTTCACCAGGAGGTGCAACTATCGGCATTTTAACAGCACGAGCAGGAACTATCGTTGAAACCGCATGCTTATAAACCATCTGGCTAACGGTGTTTTTCAAAAGAATCACGAACTGGTCAAATGACTCAACCTGTCCTTGTAATTTGATTCCATTAACCAGATAGATAGCTACGGGAACTCGCTCCTTACGCAGAACGTTAAGGAAAGGGTCTTGTAAGCTGTGCCCCTTTGACATGGCATCTCTCCATTTTGTTGGTGATCTGGCACAGAGGTAGCAAATCGCTACTTACTAACAGATCAAGTTATTGAAAAGGCTTTTTTTAGGCCTCTCGCCACCTACCTTGCATATATGGCTATAAATCCAAAAGATTCAAGGCCTTGGTTACAAGTTTGGCCTCTGCAAGTTTACGCCCTTGCTGGTTATCCGTATACAAAATGGCTGCGCTTTCCCAACTACGCAGCCAGGTTAGTTGCCTTTTGGCCAGGTTTCTTGTCGCAACCAACGCCCTAAAACGCGCCTCTTCCAGGTCGCATTCACCCTCCAGATAGGACCAAACCTGTCGATATCCTACCGCTCGAATAGAAGGAAGCCCTAGATGCAAGTCGCCACGCTTATAAAGTGCCCTGACTTCCTCTATAAAACCTTCTTCAAACATGTTTTTTAACCGTAGTTCTATACGCTCATGCAAGACTTTTCGATCACTTGGCATCATCACCAGATGATGCACTTTAAAAGTTTCGTCCAGCTTTTGGCCTTGCTGCCCGGCATGTATTTCTGACATTGGACGGCCCGTAACCATGTACACCTCAAGGGCACGCTGGATGCGCTGATTGTGATTGGGATGCAATCTTGCCGCAGTCTCGGGATCAAGTTTAGCCAGCTCTGCGTGCAATGCAGGCCAGCCCTCTTTTTCAGCACGAAGATCAATCTCAGCCCGAATCGCCTGATCTGCCGGCGGCAAATCCTCAAGGCCATCCATTAAAGCCTTGTAATACAACATAGTCCCGCCTACCAGCAGCGGAACCTTTTCTTCTTGATGCGCTTTTTTGATTTCTGCCAGGGCGTCATCTACGAAATCTGACGCTGAATACGGCTCAGCCGGATCACGGATATCAATTAGTGCATGGGGATACTTTGCCAGTGTTTTTCTGTCAGGCTTGGCGCTACCTATGTTCATCCCTCGATAGACCAGAGCTGAATCAACGCTGATTATATGGCAGGGGAACTCGCGGCTTAGAGCTATCGCCAGATCAGTTTTTCCTGACGCGGTTGGCCCCATCAAGAAGATCACAGGCTTTTTTTCTAATTCGGACAATTTTGGCATTGGAGCATTTTAGTCGATACACCCGCCTACGAAACTAACAAAGTGCTTATTGCCTAATTTGAATATCGTACACATATGCTTCGATTTTTATACAATGCCGCGGAAAATTTTTATACCTGCAATATATTGGAGATTACACGTGACCAAGACTGCTGCTTTCGGAGTACAAAGTGAAACCGCACCTGTAGCACCGATGACTATTGATCGCCGGGAACCAGGCGAACATGACGTTGCCATTGAGATTGAATACAGCGGAATATGCCATTCAGACATACACCAGGCCCGTAACGAATGGGGCGGAGGTTCACTATACCCAATGGTTCCCGGCCATGAGATTGTTGGGCGGGTCAGCAAAACAGGAGCGAAGGTCACCAAGTACAAGGAAGGCGATCTGGTTGGCGTAGGTGTTTTCATCGATTCATGCCGGCACTGTGAGGCCTGCAAAGAAGATTTGGAACAATATTGCGAGGAAGGCATGGTTCCAACCTACAACGCCGAGGATCCCAAATACGGAGGACTCACATTCGGCGGCTATTCCGAACGTATCACCGTGGATGAGAATTATGTACTGCGGATTCCTGAAAACCTGGACAAAAAAGCGGTTGCACCCCTGCTTTGTGCCGGAATCACTCTCTACTCTCCTATACGGCACTGGAATGTTCAGCCGGGCCAGAAAGTTGGCGTTGTCGGCCTCGGAGGACTGGGACACATGGGCGTCAAATTTGCGGCGGCACTGGGAGCGCATGTTGTGATGATTACGACCTCTCCAGGTAAGGCTGAAGATGCCAAACATCTGGGAGCCTCAGAGGTGCTTATTTCCAAAGACCCCGATTCCATGGCCCAGCATGCAAGCAGCTTTGACCTTATACTTGATACGGTACCCGTACCACATGACCTGAATCCTTATCTAAACCTTCTTAAACGTGACAAAACACTTGTGGTCGTCGGCGCACTAGACCCCGTAGAGGTTCACGGCGCAAACTTGGCCAGAAAACGCCGCCAGGTTGCAGGCTCTATCATTGGCGGAATCGCCGAAACCCAGGAAATGCTGGATTTTTGCGGAGAAAATAACATTGTCAGTGATGTGGAGCTCATCAATGCCGATTACATTAATGAAGCTTACGAACGCATGTTGAAGAGCGATGTAAAATATCGTTTTGTAATCGACGTCGCATCCATTAAACAATCTACGTAACTTTCATCTTATTCGAGTCTGCATCTTATTCGAGTCTGATCCGAAATAACTCTGCTTGCGTAGATTATCATGAGTGGTCTTCTCTCATGGATCACTCACTTCCAAGACGCTGGCATTGCTCCGGGGCGAAAACGCCCCGCACCCCATATTTAGGCCCCTTCATCGGGGCCTTTTTTTTGATAAATACCCTTAACCTGAAAATCTGAAAATCTGAAAATCTGAAAATCTGAAAGGACAGTAAAGACTACCCAACCTTCGCTTTATGAAAATTAACTAATTTATCCTTAAGC
>JAURLY010000064.1 GCA_030830945.1 Gammaproteobacteria bacterium
TAAGGATGGCGAGGTGTTTTGGCCGCCCTTTGGAAATAATGATGGGCGTGTACCCTTTTACTTATCGTTTCTGGATGCTGGGGTTAATGTATAGTTAGTCGTATTAAGACTGCAAATGAGTCATGCGCAAATCGCCCCCGCTTTCAGTACTTGAAAATGCCCGTGAAGCCTTGCGGCGTTTGGCGTCGAAGAACCTTCCGCCAACACCAGAGAATTACCGCATGGCATTCCATGAGGTTTTGGGTCAGCCTGACGTCCCAACGTTTCCTGCGGATGAATTTAAGGCGTTACAGGCAGCTTTACCACGCAAGAGTACACAACAGATTCATCTGGCGCGCCAATTAGAAACTGCGATTTCCGAGAAAAGCTGGGACAGCTTTAAAGATGCGTTGATTGAGTTTTTGGCGAATCAAGGCAGTACGGAAACACCTTGGCCAGGATTGATACGAGAGCTATTGCGGCAACTTGACGTACCGCACGCCGAAGTGACAGCTTTTCAAAAGAAAAAAGCGCTGGAACATATTTTGGCTACCACGAGTAAGGCGGATTTATTGCTCACTCGCATTCAATCTCTGGTTGGTTCTTGGACAAAAAATACAGAAAAAAATAGTCAGGAACTGGCTAGCCTGATACTTTCTGCACCGCCAGCGACGAATCTTGGAGAAACAGCAGCCCTACCTCCCGAAGCCGAGAAAATGTTGTCGACTGACACACAATGGCAAGATGGAATCCCTGATCTGCAGTCACTGATCGCACAGGTGCTGGACAATATCCTGGCCATTGTGCTGCGGAACAATCCAGAACTCATTCGCGAAGCAAACGAAATTTCAGTGTCAGTAAAGGCTGCACAAAATACTGAATCACTCGTCGGGCTTTCTGGTCGACTCAAGAAGCTGTGCTATCGCACCCACTTTATTGCCGAAGACGAAGCGGAAGTGAATGTGGCGTTGTTGCATCTGATCCAACTCATTATGGATAATATAAGTGAGTTAGTGGTTGAGGATCAGTGGGTTACCGGACAAATCGGCATGATGCGAGATCTGCTGCTCCAACCACTCGATTTGCGCCGGTTGGATGAAGTTGAGCGCCGATTGAAAGATGTTATTGTCAAACAGGGCCTACTCAAAAAAGAGCTTACCGAGGCTAATGATCGGCTCAAATTGATGTTGGCCGCCTTTGTGGATCATTTGACCAATTTTTCCGAAACCACGAGTGTTTACCACGGAAAAATTGAGGCATGTGCTGAGAAAATGAGTAGGGCAAATGGTGTCTCCGAGCTCACGGAGGTCTTGAATGAAGTCATGTACGAGACACGTATGGTGCAGGTTGATACAGCACGGTCGCGTGATGAATTAAGTCTTATGCAAAAACGAGTGCAAGAGGCAGAGCAGGAAGTGGCGCGTCTCCAAAGTGAACTTTCTACGACCAGCAAGATGATTCGACATGATCCCCTGACCGGTGCGCTCAACCGTAAAGGCTTGGATGAAGCCCTACAAAAAGAAGTTAACCGCTACCAACGTCAAGGGGGAGACCTCAGCATTGCACTTCTTGACATCGATAATTTCAAACAGATTAACGATGATCGGGGACATGCTGTTGGCGATGCGGCTTTGGTGCATCTGGCAACGGTTATCCAAGAGACCGTCCGGTCTCAAGATACCCTCGCTCGCTATGGCGGTGAAGAGTTTGTCGTTTTATTACCCAATACCGGTACTGAGGCTGCCGTTAGCATCATGACACGCGTTCAGCGTGAGTTGACTCGGAAATTTTTCATGGCCAACAATGACAAAGTTTTGATTACCTTCAGTTGTGGTCTGGTAAATGTGGCCCAAGCGGAGGATCCGCATGAGGCTTTGCAACGCGCCGACGCAGCAATGTATTTGGCAAAGCGCTCTGGCAAGAATCGCGTGATATCCGCATAACGTCAGGTTTTACTCGCCTAATAATCGTATGGCTGCTCTTTTTTGTCATTAAGATGCTGTCTGAAAAATATGTCCTCGCAAGCAATGGGGTTTGCGGCGCCACACTAGTTACGCTGGTCACACTGGATAATTCGACATGTTCCTAATTCTTGGCTATATCATTATTCTTGCTGCTTCAGTGGGTACTTATGCGGTACATGGAAGTCTGGCTGCATTGTGGATGCCCATGGAGTATGTCGCGATTCTGGGCTTGGCTATAGGCGGGTTTGTTGCTAGTAATGGTATTAAGGCTATCAAGGCGACAGTGGGTGCGCTACCTAGCGTATTTAAAGGCACACGGCTTAACAAGGCGCTCTACATGGATTTGCTGGCCATGTTGTTCGAGATTCTTTCCAAGGTGCGTAAAGAAGGTTTGATGTCAATTGAGAACGATATCGAAAACCCGGCTGAAAGTGCGGTTTTTTCCAAATATCCAAACATTGTGCATGATCATCATGCCATGGAGTTTATTTGCGATTATTTGCGCATGATGGTGGGTGGCAATCTCAATGCATTTGAAATAGAAAATCTGATGGATATCGAAATTGAAACCCACCATCAGGAGGCTCATGTTCCGGCACACACCGTATCCAAAATTGCCGATGCCACGCCTGCCTTCGGTATTGTGGTGGCGGTGATGGGGGTAGTGAATGTCATGGGGTCGGTCGGTGCCCCTCCTGCCGTTCTCGGCAAGATGATCGGTGGCGCGTTGGTCGGCTTTCTTGGTATCCTTTTGGCTTATGGTTTTGTGGCTCCCATTGCTGGGCAATTAGAGCAAAAGGTGGAAGAGGAGGAGCACCACATCTTTCCAGTAGAAGAGCAAAACCAAAATGAGGTAACACTCGGGGGCGATTATGGCTTCGATCAGACTTCAGTTACTTAAAAAGTTGA
>JAURLY010000065.1 GCA_030830945.1 Gammaproteobacteria bacterium
CTAATTAGTTCAAAAGGGCGCAATGATACCTCAGAGCCAAGTCTCCTGTCAGACAGATTCCTCCGATCGAGGAACATGGCAATCGCAGCTAATCTCGGCAATACGTGATCCCGAAGTCTTATGCCAACGATTAAGGCTGAACACGTCAGATTTGAGCCTTTCGGCGCAAGCTCACAAAGACTTTCCGCTACTTGTTCCCATTGCTTTTGCAGAGCTAATGGAAACTGGAAATCCGGATGATCCCCTTCTGTTGCAGGTATTGAATCGTTCAGAGGAAGATACAAACCCTCCGGGGTATTCAGATGATCCCCTTCAAGAGCAGGGTTTTAATCCCTTACCAGGGCTGGTTCATAAATATCCAGGGCGGGTCTTGCTTATTGTGACAGGCAAATGTGCTATCAATTGCCGTTATTGTTTTCGTAGAAGTTTTGCCTACGGGGACAACAATCCGGGAAGGCAGGACTGGCAGGCAGCGATAAGCTATATTCGCGAAAGGAGTAACATAACTGAAGTTATTTACAGTGGCGGAGATCCGCTGTCTGCCCCTGACAAACATCTGGCTTGGCTAACTGAGCAGCTAGAAGAAATCCCACACTTAAAACGTTTGCGAATACATACCCGCTTGCCCGTGGTTATACCCGATCGCATCAATGATGATTTTTTAAGTTGGGTGACCAAGAGCCGACTTAGGACACAGGTAGTTCTACATATTAACCACCCAAACGAAATCGGAGAAGAGCTGATAAAGGCCGTTAAAAAACTAATTAATGCGGGAATACAGCCTCTTAACCAATCCGTACTGCTTCGAGGTATCAATGACAGCGTGGAGACATTGCAGGCATTACAAGAAGCAGGTTTTGACGCCGGGATAATGCCTTATTACTTGTTTTGCCTGGATCGGGTTCGAGGCGCATCACATTTTGAAGTTCCTCTAAACAAGGCCCATAAAATATGGACCGAACTGCAACAGAGGTTGCCAGGCTACCTGGTGCCCAGACTTGCCCTGGAAGAACCAGGAGAAAACAGCAAAACCCTTCTCTGAGGAAACCCAGGCGGTAAATTTAGCCAACGGGGACCTTTCCGCCTCAAAAGCGTTGAACGACTAATGTGATCGACTATACACACAGATTTAATGCGATTATGATTGTTTTAGTTAAAAAAAATCATATTTTCCGAACCATTTCCCACTATAAGGATAATGACTCCTAATGGCCGAAGTTAAAGATTTGTCGGTGATAATCACCAACGATTCGGTAGACATCTCTAGCCGTTTAGGTAGCGTGCTGGACAGCAGTGGTTTCAAGGTTCTTATTAAGAACATTACATCCAGGGAAGATCTTGGTGAAGAGCTGCGTAGCGCCCAGATTGATATCATTCTGGCACACCAAAATTTTTCTACTCCAGCTGCGTCCGAGGTTATCCAGGACCTCAACCGTCTAAACCGCGATGTTCCTGTCATTATTATTGCCGACGAGCCCAACGGTGCCGACGTTGCCAGCGGTATTCGTCTTGGTGCCCGTGATGTCATTGGTATTGACGAGGACCAACATCTGGTAGCGGTAATCAACCGCGAGCTCAAAAACCGGGAAGATCGTTCCAAGCACAGGGATACTCTCCGACGCTTTTATGCATCTGAAAATCGATACCAACAACTGCTTCAATACGCTCGTTTACCCATGGCAATTATTCATGAATCCATGTTTGTTCTGGTAAACGACGCATTTTCTGATCTTTTTGATATCGATAAGGAAGAAGCTGACGCATTACCCATCGTTGATATCCTCGACAAGGAAGCCCAGGCAAAATATAAAGAAATCCTTAAGAATTTCACGGTCTCTCCCGATAGCTTTCCTGGTGCAGAACTAACCACAACCATTACAAATAACACCGGACAAAAAACCAACGTCAAAATTGACCTCAATACGGTTCAATACAACGACGAAAATTGCCTGCAGCTAAAAATTGAGCCTCAATTAGGTAACACCAGTGCACAGGCTGCAGCGGCGGCTTCGGGACCCACTACACCAAGAAACAAATTAGTGCAGCACATCGAGAGCTGTATCAGCATTGCTCACTCAAACAAAAGAGACAGCTCGCTGCTTTGCCTGGAAATTGACGCTTTCGACAAACTTCAGGAAACCCTGGGAATTACCGCTTTCGACGACCTATACGACTCCTTCATCGAATTTGTCTGCGAAAACCTTCCAGACCATATTGTCAGTGTTTTCGACAACAACAAACTGATGGTTCTGCTGGAAGAAGTGGACTCCCAAACGGCCCTAAAGCAAACAGAAAAATTTGTCAGTAAAGTCGACAGCAATGTGTTTGAGTTTGGCGACAATAGTCAGCAAATTACAATTAGTGCAGGTATCGCATTAATCAGCGACCTAAGCACCAATGCCGATACCGTCGTGAAACAAAGTGTACGAGCCTGTGAACAGTTTCTGTCAGGTAAAGAAGATGGCATCGGCAATGGCGCCCATCTATATGAACCTGAGAAATCAGGTGATGACAGTGACGTTGATATTAATTTCTTGCTGAAACAAGCTTTTAAGCACAAACACTTGCAGATCCTGTTTCAGCCCATGATGAAATTTCATGGTGATGCCAGCAAAAACTACGAAGTACTCCTTGGCATTCGCCCAGAGCATAAAGAAACCTATCCAAAAGACTTTATTGCCATGGCAACCCGAAATAACGAAAACGATGAAATTGATCGCTGGGTTATTCTGGAAGCCATGAAAACGCTTTTGAAGAAGCAGGATTGCGATAGAACAGAGAACCTTTACATACACATCAGTAAGCAGTCTCTGCAGAACCCCAAGTTTGCTGCCTGGGTTGGGGCCGCAATAAAAAAATCTCGCCTCTCGCCCAAGCAATTGAGCTTCCAGCTAAGAGAGATTGATGTCTCTACCAGCCTCAAGACCGCTGCCACCTTTATCAAGGCAGTCCAATCTTTTGGTTGTGCAACTGTTATCACCCACTTTGGCAGCTCGGTCCAGCCCATGAAAATCTTGGAGCAGATACCCTTCGATTTCGCGAAAATTGATGGTTCGTTTACGCTGGCAGCCCAAAAAGGCGAAAGCGAGAACATGAGTAAAATTCTGGAGCAAATCGCTGAAAGAAAGGTTAAAGCAATCGTACCCATGGTCGAAAGCGCTACCATTATGCCGGTACTTTGGAAATCCAATGTCGCCTACATTCAGGGTTACTACGTTCAAGCACCGGGCGATAAGATGGACTACAAGTTCTAGGAAGCCTATCTGCGTTGCATCTGCGGCGTAAAAAAAGCGTTATGAGCGAAATTTAGGTAAGGCAAAAACTCGCAAAAACAAAGGAGTTTATAAGTTATAAATGAGTATTTTTTGCAGGCTTTTAACGCAGCATAAATGAGCGCAATAGCTTTTTTAGTCTTTGTCGCTATAACCCATCAGATACAAGATGGCATCCAGCCCTAAATTCGTCAGCGCATAATCGGCCGATTCACGCACCAGGGGTTTGGCATGAAACGCCACACCCATACCTGCAATTCCGAGCATTTTCAGATCATTTGCACCATCACCTACTGCAATAGTTTGCTGCAAGGTCAGCCCTTGTTCTTTGGCTAATTGTTCCAGTAATGCGGCCTTGCGAGCGGCGTCCACAATTTCACCCAGAACCTTACCGGTTAATTTGCCATCGACAATTTCCAACTTATTGGCATAGACATAGTCGATGCCCAGTTTCTCTTTAAGGTAATTACCGAAGTAATCAAAGCCACCCGAAAGAATAGCTGTTTTAAATCCGAGTTGACGCAACTGGCTTAAGAGGCGGTCTGCTCCATCATTTAAATGTAATCGCGCAGCCACTTTTTCCAACACGGTTTCTGACAACCCTTCCAGCAAGCTAACCCGCTTCCTCAAGCTCTGACGAAAATCCAGCTCTCCGCGCATGGCCGCTTCAGTAATTGCGATTACCTGCTCTCCTACCCCGGCTTCTTTAGCTAGCTCATCAATCACCTCTTCGCGGATAAGGGTAGAATCCATATCAAACACAATGAGCCTGCGATTACGACGGTATACATTGTCTTCCTGATAGGCGAGATCTACCCCTAACTGAGAGCTAAGGCTCATCAACTCTGTACGCAGAGACATAACCGAGTCCACCTCACCCCTTGCGATAAACTCAACACAGGCTTGGGTTTGCTGGGGAATTTTGTCGACAGGAATACGACCCGTTAACCGGGTTACGTGGTAGATATCCAGACCGTAGTTGGCCAGCACCTTACTCACATCGGCGATTGCCTTGGCAGAAAGTGTACGGGCAATTAGCGTAATCACATGCTTGGGCTTTCCTCTTCCAGAAACCCAGTGCGAATAGTCCTGCTCAGATATTTCTACTGCTTTAATCCGTATATCGCAATCGCCAAGGGCGTTTTCAATGGCATTAACCAGCTTCCCAATATCCCTATTTTCAGAAAGCCCAACCAAGAGCCCAAGTGACAAGGTGTCGTGAATAACCGCCTGGCCAATATCCAATATCTCTGCATCATTGTTCGCCAAAACAGAGGTAATTTGCGTACACATCCCGGGTTTGTTTTCCCCGGAGATTGTTAGCAGAAAAATCTTTTCAATCATTTATTGCTTCCTGAACGAGCCGCAATTATATAGTGTGCTTCCGATGCACATAAGTCGGCATTTTGCCGTTTCTTAAATCGCCGAATAAATTTGCTTGTCATACAATTGACGTCATAAAAAGGAGACTCGTTTTGTTGTTAAAGAAAACCTTGGCTCAAGGACTGTTCCTATGGCTTGTCATTTTTATAACGTCTATGGCCACTCAACTCTGGCAAAACGGTCAAATTGTTAATGCACCGGAAATCAACCCATCACAGATAAACCTGGTTAAAAACGCTTCACTTCCCATTTTTCTATCAGAGAATCGGGCCGCAGCGATCCGGCAACTTGAAAGCCTAATACAGGAAACCAACATTCGTGAAATTCGCGTTTACGGGGCTGATCAAACCCAAATTGCTTCCGTCATAAATAGCAAAATCCCTACCAATAGTAACGAAACACTTATTGATAGTTTTCCGGTGGCTTTCCAGGGATCTTTGGCTGGCTCCATTCAGCTGGAAATCACTGGCGCTAACGCGCCAGAAACCGATTGGGGAAGTCTTTTTTGGAATAGCTTGCTTACAGCATCTATTGTGCTTTTCCTCGCCTGCGTTTTTTTTCTTTTTCTGCATTTTCGCTCTCGCGCAAACAACAGCTTTAGTAGCCAGCCAGACATCCTGCAACCCAGGGAAGTCCCTTCTGACGAATCCGCAGGAAGCTCGCTTTTGCTTTATATTTTTCCGGTAGTCGACTCGGCATTAGAAGCGAGCACTGAAGCCTATAATGAAGCTATTGCCAGTTTGTATAGACGTCTGGAGAATCTTGTCCAGGGCTACGGTGGCAGAGTACTGAGCCTTTCAACCGATCGTTTTGTTTGCCGTATGCCGTCAGGCCAATCCAGTAATGACAACCTTCAAGCTCTGATTTTTGCCTGGGGAATCGCCAAGCCACTCGTCTTTAGATATGAAAACCAACAATATCGAATTGAAGTCAAAGCCCTTCTCCACAAAACAGCTGTGGCTGCCAGACAAGGTACCCTTTATCCGGCAATAGCCGAAGCTAGTAACGAACTTCAATCGGCCATCAGGGATTCATCAGCTGCGGCTCATATCAGTCAGGCGATGAAAAACTCACTTGATAAAAACATTGATATGGAATTTTCAGCAATGGGTAGCAAGCACAGCGTCCGGTTTTGGTCCATCGCCCAGGTAAAACCCTCACTGGCCATGCTATGGCGCAAACAGGAAGCCTCTCTAGCCAGCAGATAGGGATAGCTACTCACTTCCCAGAATAAAAAAAGCGGGCTACTAAGGCCCGCTTTTTTTTCTTGGCTAAATCAGAGCGCTTCTTCGCCCGTCTCGCCAGTTCGAATACGAATCACCTGCTCCAGATTGCTGACAAAAATCTTGCCGTCACCAATTTTTCCTGTGCTGGCGGATTTGCTGATAGCACCTATGACCGTGTCAACCATGTCGTCCGCAACAGCAATCTCTAACTTCACTTTGGGAAGAAAATCGACAATGTACTCCGCTCCCCGGTATAACTCTGTATGCCCTTTTTGACGACCAAAGCCTTTAACTTCAGTTGCTGTGACGCCTTGAATGCCTACTTCGCTTAAGGCTTCGCGTACATCGTCCATTTTGAAAGGCTTAATTACTGCAGTAATCAGTTTCATATCCCCAAACCTCTTGGTGGCAGTGTTGATAAATAGTGAATGAAGCACAGATTACATACTTTCAAAAAAAAAGGAAGCGTCGAGGCGCTTCCTTTTTTGAACAACTTACTCAGACTTATTTCACAGAAGAGCCGGAAATAAACTCTGGGTAGGCTTCCATACCACATTCGCTGAGGTCGACACCTTCGTACTCTTCTTCTTCAGAAACACGGATACCCATGGTTACTTTCAGAATCATCCATACGATCAAGCTGGTGACAAACACCCAGACAAAGATAGTAAGCAGACCAACAATTTGGCCGCCGAAACTGGCATCGCCAAAGATTGCTACAGCCAGAACACCGAAGATACCTACTGTACCATGCACAGAAATGGCACCGACAGGATCATCGATTTTCGCTTTATCCAAGCCAACAATACTGAATACAACCAGCACACCACCGATAGCACCGATAATGGTAGACATCAGGGCAGACTGTGAAGCAGGATCAGCTGTGATAGCAACCAGACCAGCCAGGGCACCGTTAAGGGCCATAGTGAGGTCAGCTTTACCAAACATGATACGACCAACGATCAGTGCAGCAATCAAACCACCAGAAGCCGCAGCATTGGTGTTCATGAATACATTTGCTACTTCGTTAGCAACAGCAATGTCAGAAAGCTTCAGGGTAGAACCGCCGTTGAAGCCGAACCAGCCAAGCCACAGGATGAACATACCGAGGGTTGCTAATGGCAGGTTGGCGCCTGGGATTGCGTTAGCAGATCCGTCAGCTGTGTATTTGCCTTTACGAGGCCCAAGAAGAATAACGCCTGCAAGAGCAGCGGCAGCACCAGCCAAGTGAACAATACCTGAACCAGCGTAATCGCTGTAATCAAGTGCGTAAATGCCAAATACAGAGTCGCCATTCCAGGTCCAGCTACCTTCCATTGGGTAGATGAAGCCAGTCATAACTACAGCAAAGACCAAAAAGGCCCAAAGCTTCATA
>JAURLY010000066.1 GCA_030830945.1 Gammaproteobacteria bacterium
CATTGGTTGGGCATGGATGTGCATGATGTCGGCGAGTATAAGCTGGACGGTGCCGACAGTGAGTGGCGAGAACTCGAGCCAGGTATGGTGACCACAATTGAACCCGGCATCTACATACATGCGGACAATGACAAAGTTGACGCACGCTGGCGTGGGATTGGCATTCGAATTGAAGACGACGTCCTCATTACGAAGAAAGGCCCGGAAGTAATGACTGATTCAGTTCCTAAAACGGTCTCTGGCATTGAAGACTTAATGCAGTCATGAAAGACCTTCTGGAAGTAGATATAGCCATCGTGGGTGCGGGGCCGGTAGGTTCTGCAGCAGCACTTTCGCTGGCTAATATATCCTCCAGTTTGAAAATTGCCCTGCTGGATCGGGAGCCGTCTTTTGCATTGCCGCCAGATGAACTTGATTTGCGAGTATTTGCGATTAATTCAGGTAGCAGGAGCTTGCTGGAGCAGCTGGGTGTTTGGGCGCATATCGCTGGTCGTCGTGCCTGTGCCTATCAGCGTATGTATGTCTGGGATGCAGAGGGCAGTGGCCATGTGGAATTTTCTGCGAGTGAACTAGGCGTCGATGATCTCGGACATATTGTTGAGGCAGGGATAATCCAGGGAGGCTTGGATGAGCTGATCTCAAAAACGGCCAACATAGATTTACTGCGGCCGGCAGAGATTGAGCACCTAACGGTCGATGAAACAACGGCTGAGATGGTTCTAAAAAATGGGCAGGTAATAAGAACAGGTTTGTTAATCGCCGCGGATGGTGCACGTTCTATGTTGCGTCAGCAGGCTGGAATACCTGTCATTGAAGATGATTGTGAGCAACAGGCGGTGGTGGCCAATGTTAAATTGGAAAAGGCACACGAGAATTGTGCCTGGCAGATTTTTAGGCCAACCGGTCCGCTGGCTTTTTTGCCTCTTGTCTCGCCAGACCCCGACAGCGAATCTGCAGATCGTCTCTGTTCTATTGTCTGGACGCTGGATAACGCCGTTGCCGAGCAGGTGATGGAGCTAACAAATGAGGCATTTGAAGACCGGCTTCAAAAAGCGGTGGAGTCAAGGTTTGGCAAAGTAGAGTTGGTAAGCGATCGGGTATCTTTCCCCTTAGTCCAGCGCCATGCAACGGTCTACTCACAAAAAGTGATGGCTCTGCTGGGTGATGCTGCGCATAACGTCCATCCTTTGGCTGGTTTAGGTGCGAATCTTGGATTTCAGGATGTATGGGTGTTAAGGCAAGAGCTGGAGAGAGCCCATCGCCGAGCGATTCCATTGGGTCACCCTCAAATCCTTGCGCGTTACCAGCGACAACGTCGGCTGGATAATCAGCTCACACTAAAAACCATGGGGCTTTTTCGGGATACATTTGCTGACCATGGAATCTGGTTAAATGCGATTCGAAATATGGGATTTAAGGTATTTAACGAATTTTCGCCAGTGAAGCGATTTATTGCTCGCCACGCCCTCATGTCAAAAAACCTGGCGCAGTCCCAGAGTCCCGAAACGCATTCTTAAAAAAAACTAAACAAAAGCAAATAGGTATTATTCTCAATAAAGCGGTATCATGCGCGCCAAATGTTTGATATTGGTTCAGGATTTAGTTTATGAAGTCTATTGTCTGTCTCGGTCTGATGCGCAAGGTGATGGTTGTTTCCGCCGCTTTTGTTTTTGCAGCTCTTCTGAGTGCATGCTCAGATCAAGAGGAAACTTCCGGGACAAACCATGGCCCAGATAGTAGTGAGCCAGAGGTGGTTACCGTTTACTCAGCCAGGGCGGAGCATTTAATAAAACCCTTATTTGATGAGTTCACGGCGGAAACGGGAATTCGAGTTCAATACACAACCGATACCGAAGCGGCTCTGATAGCACGTCTGCAAACTGAGCAGGATCGCACACCCGCCGATGCGTTGTTAACCGTAGATGCCGGTAATCTTTGGCATGCGGCAGAGGTCGATATGTTGCAACCTATTAACAGCGAGATTGTCCGGGAAAATGTACCTGATTATCTGCGTGCATCAGACGATAGCTGGGCTGCACTATCTATTCGCGCGCGAACCATAGTTTATAGCACGGCTCGGGTAGATCCTGCTGAGCTATCGACATATGAGGCGCTGGCGGATGAAAAATGGTTTGGTCGTCTCTGCTTGCGTACGTCTGCAAAGGTTTATAACCAGTCTCTGGTTGCGTCGATGATCGATGCCCTTGGTGAAGAACGAACAGAAGACATCGTGAGTGGCTGGGTGAAGAACCTGGCAGTAGATCCTATGAGTAACGATGTCATGGTGATTCAGGCCATAGAAGCCGGGGTATGCGATGCAGGTATCGTGAACACATATTACTTCGGTCGCCAGGAAGCTGAAAACCCGGAGATACCCGTAGCTCTTTTTTGGCCCAACCAGGAAGGTCGGGGAGTGCATATCAATATTTCGGGCATGGGAATTACCCGTTATGCCAAACATCCCGAATTGGCTCGTCAGTTAATCGATTGGCTCTCTTATGAGAAAGCACAAAAAGACTTTGCTGGCCTTAATAAAGAATACCCGGTCAATCCGAAAGTTGACCCTGTGCCCGAGGTTCAGGCATGGGGTAATTTCAAACGGGACCCAATAAACGTAGAACAGCTGGGGGCATTGCAGGCGGATGCTATTCGGCTAATGGATCGTGCCGGCTATCGATAGCGGCAATTCTGTCAGGCCCACAAGAGAATGAATGTCCCTCAAGCGCTTTATCGATTGCCACTGGTGCTCATGTGCTTGCTGGTCTCTGCCCCTCTGTTGATGCTTTTTAAAACCTGGTTATCCCTGGATACAGCTATTTGGCAGCATCTATGGGAAACACAGATGCTAGAATTGGTGAGAAATACCCTGATATTGTTGTTTGGTGTAGGTATAGGGGTTTCAGTCATTGGGGTTTCCCTGGCTTGGCTAACTGCGAACTGCAGCTTTCCGGGACACAGGTTTTTCGATTGGGCGCTTATTCTTCCCCTGGCTATCCCTGCTTATGTGCTTGCCTTTGTCACACTTGGCATCTATGACTTTGGCGGCATATTTCAGACGATATTGCGTTCCCTGGGGTATCAAGGATTCTTTGATGCGCGCAACCCATTCATGGTTGTTTGGGTAATGACCGCTGTTTTATACCCTTATGTTTACTTGTTGGTCCGGGCATCATTTATTGCCCAGGGCAACCATCTTATTGAAGTGGCTCGAGTATTGGGTCGCAGCCCATGGGCCGCTTTTTTCGAGGTTTCTTTGCCGGCGATAAGACCTGCACTGGTCGCGGGTATGTCATTGGCGCTGATGGAAGCCCTTGCAGATTTTGGCGCAGTCTCTATTTTTGGCTTTAATACCTTCACAACCGCCATCTATAAATCCTGGATTAGTCTCTTTAGTCTGCAAACGGCGGCCCAGCTCTCCACGCTCTTATTACTTTTTGTAATGCTATGTTTGTTTAGTGAAAAGCTGAGCAGTAAAGCAATACGTCGACAAGGGCGCACGCTGTCCCGCAAACGTGAACTTATCCCTCTTCAGGGAAGTAGCAAATGGATCGCCACTTCCTTCTGTTCGCTGGTGTTTATCCTGACTGTCGTTGCTCCATTAATGCAGTTGTTGGTTTGGACGGCGCCAATTATTTCGGGATTACTTGAGCCTGAATTTTTGGAGGTGATTGCCAGAACCTTTATGTTGGCTGCGCTGGCGGCCTTTCTGGTCGTTGTTATTGCTATTGCTGTAACGACGGTATCATTCTCTGATTTGAGACGTTCATCAGCAGGTTCTCGTTTCTGGAGTGAATTTGCCAGTCTGGGCTACGCGCTGCCAGGCTCGGTTCTGGCGATTGGAATTATGCTCGCTTTGGGTGGGCTTGATGCATTGATTGCCAATACCGGTATTGGCGCGCCAGTCTTGCTTGGGTCATTGTTGGGTATGATTTTGGCTTACTTGATTCGCTTTTTTCGTCCAGGTTATGGCGCAGTGAGAACGGGGTTCTCCGCGTTACACCAGAATTATCTGGACGCGTCTGCTTTGATGGGCGTTACCGGTTGGCAGAGATTTCGGCGATTGAGTTTGCCGTTGTTACTCCCCGGGGTTATGACAGGTGGGTTGCTGGTCTTTGTTGACGTCATCAAGGAAATGCCCGCCAGCTTGCTTTTGCGCCCCTTCGGTTGGGATACCTTGGCGATTAAGCTTTATCAGCTAACCTCAGAGGGAGAATGGCAGAGAGCCGCGCTACCGGCTTTGGCTTTGGTTTTGGTCAGTCTGCTGCCGGTTGTTTTATTAATCTATCGCTCCCGGTCATCACCCTCAGGTATTAAGCATAGCGAGCTTCCTGCCGCCTGAATTCAATAAACCAGTATATTGGCTGGCAGGGCACCTTGCTGCACAATGACCTGATGCTTAATCGAACCAGCTATACCCTCTTGACCACAGCACTAGCCCCGGTGGCTGTCGCTCGTTTGCTTTTGCTTTCAAGGAAGCACGCAGGGTATGGGGCCAATATCGCGCAGCGCTTTGGGCGCATCGACTTTTCTACCCAGGGCACCCACTGTCTTTGGCTGCATGCGGTATCCGTGGGGGAAGTCATCGCCAGCGAACCTTTTGTGAATGGCTTAATGAAAGACTATCCAGATTTTTCAATCTGTATCACCAATACCACACCTACTGGGGCTGAGCAGGTTGCCCGATCTTTTAGTCGCTGGGGCGATCGGATTCACCAAACCTACGCCCCCTATGATTTGCCCGGCAGTATCGAAAGATTTTTAGATAAATTGAGGCCGGTTGGTCTGGTTTTGATGGAGACGGAATTATGGCCTAACTGGTTAGCCGCCGTGCATGAACGTGGTGTTCCCTGTCTATTAATGAATGCGCGAATGTCGGAAAAGTCGTTTCGTGGCTACCAAAAGCTGGGGAAGTTGGCCACGGAAATGATGTCGCATATAACAGTTGTCAGCGCCCAGACCCGGGCGGATGCCGAGCACTTTGAAACGCTTGGCGCAGCTAATGTAAAAGTTACGGGCAGTCTCAAATCGGAATACGAACTGAGCGATCAGGAGCGTGACCTGTGCTATCAGCTGGCTAAGCAATTTGGCATACCAACCCGGGAAAAAGTAGTCGTGGCTGGCAGTACTCATGAGGGTGAGGAACCTTTATTGGTTGAGGCCTTTATGCAGCTTTGGGAAAAAGACCCCGGACTGAGATTGGTGTTGGCCCCACGTCACCCGGATCGGTGTAAATCTATTGCCCTTATGATTGATCAGAAGGGGTTGGGTTATCGTTGGCGAACTCAGGATATAGCGCTTGATGATCAGGCCCCCATTTTACTTTGCGACAAACTGGGTGAGCTGCGAGCGATATATGGGTTGGGAAAACTTGCTTTTATCGGCGGCACGTTGATTGACCATGGTGGTCACAACCCATTGGAGCCAGCTGCTTGGGGAATGGCGATTTCCGCGGGATCCTCACAGCGTAATTTCGACCAAATATTTAATGCCCTCGAAGAGAGCGGCGCCATGCATCGAGTGAGCTCAAATCTGGACAGCCTGGTTTCTGGGCTGTCAGACATGCTGCTTAACCCACAAAAAATGG
>JAURLY010000067.1 GCA_030830945.1 Gammaproteobacteria bacterium
GACTGAAATTCGGGAATCGGATTGGCAGGCTTTTTATGCCTGTTATCAGGCAACCTATCTGAAGCGCAGCGGCCACACAGGCTACCTGAATCTGGATTTTTTCCAGGAAATTGCTCAGTCGCTAAGTCACCAGTGCATGATCGTGACGGTCACTCTGGATGGCAGCCCAGTCGCTTCATCGTTATTTTTCTTTGATGATGACTGCTTGTATGGTCGCTACTGGGGCGCCCTGAGCAACTTTGACTGCTTACATTTTGAAGCCTGCTACTATCAGGGAATCGAATTTGCCATAGAGCGAAGGATAAAACGATTCGATCCCGGCACCCAGGGAGAGCACAAATTGGTAAGGGGCTTTGAACATGTGAAGACATGCTCCTATCACTGGATTGCCGACCCTGAATTTTCTGCAGCTATCGATGAGTTTCTCATCAGGGAACGGCAACACAATGATCGGTATCAGGAGGCCGCCGCCGAGCATTTGCCCTTCCACCGTAACAATTAAGTCTTTCCGCCTCAAAACAGACATAAAACTGGAGTAAAATGTCGTCCATGACTGACACAACTCCTGCCCTACGCAATTATTTCCTGGCTGAATTGAAGTACGTAGTCGTACTAATCTTTAGCTGGACATTGTTTGGCGCTTTTTTTGGCTATCCCATATCCGGCACACTATTCGGTTTTGCCGTTTACATGGTCTGGTCTCTGATTCAGATATACCGTCTCAACGAATGGATTAAGCACAAGAAAAAAAGCCGGGTTCCAGTGGTTCGAGGTATTTATGGGTATTTTCTTGAAGAATCACTAAATCAGAAGCGTGAGCACAAGCGGGAAAACAAAAAACTCAAGGCCGCCATGGCTCGCCAGCGCGACCTAATGGAAGGCGTGCGCGATGCCGCGATTCTTGTGGACGCATCCGGCAAAATCCAGTGGTATAACTACCAGGCACGTCAAATGCTGGACCTTAAGTCCAAAGATCGAGAAAAGCCGGTTCTGGCAATAATCAATGATCCGACTTTTATCAAATACTTCAGCAAAGGTAAGTTTGTCGAACCCCTATCATTGCAATTTCCAGCCAAATCCAATCATTGGGTTGAAGCCAGCATTACCAAATACAAAAACGGTGATCGAATCATTCTGTTGCGTGATATCACCCGGCTGCGAAAGCTGGAAAACATGCGTCGTGATTTTATTGCCAACCTGTCTCATGAATTGCGTACACCGCTTACTGTCTTGCGAGGATATTTGGAAACCTTGCAAATACACCCTAACACTGACGACTCTCTCAAACGCATTTTCATACAGATGGATGAGCAGGGCTTGCGTATGGCTAACCTCGTTCAGGATTTGACCACACTTTCGCATCTGGAAAGCCTGGAGCAGGATCGTCAGGAAGAAGCGGTGAATATCACTGCACTTATTGAGCGAATAGTCAGGGATGCCCAGAGCCTGGACACCTTCAAGAACCACAAGATAAAAACAGAAATTCAGGACGATTACTTTTTGCTGGGCGTGGAAACAGAACTGCGTAGTGTGTTTGGAAACCTGGTGTTTAATGCGGTGCGCTATACACCGCCAGGCAGTAAAATCACTATCGCCGTGAGTAAGCCCAAGTCCGGCCTGCGGGTTTCTGTCGAAGACAATGGTCCCGGCATTGAAGAAAAACATCTTCCGCGACTGACCGAGCGATTTTATCGAGTAGACAAGAGTCGCAGCACCGGCACCGGCGGGACAGGTTTGGGGCTCGCAATCGCCAAACATGCACTGGCCAGCCACAATGGTCGCTTGAGTATTAAGTCAAAGGTTGGAGAGGGCTCTAAATTTAGTTGTGTTTTTCCCAAGGAAAAGCTGGTTAAAAAAGAACAGCTCGAAAAATCCCAATCTAATGAACCCTCGCTTCGTATCGTTTCCTGACACTCGCTTGTGAATTTTCAAAATTCTTTTGCCGAACTAGGGTCGGCATTTTCGCAACCCATTGAGCTAAGCCCTCTACACGAGCCCTTGCTAGCGTCTTGGAACACCGATGCAGCGCAGCTGTTGGGGTGGGATTCAGTTCCTGAGCAGATAACCGAATTGCTTAATGGCCAAATCCCACTTGAACGCCCTCCAGTGGCTTCGTTGTATGCCGGTCATCAGTTTGGTGTTTGGGTGTCGCAACTGGGTGATGGTCGCGCGGCCATTCTCGGGGAAATTGAGAATGACAATGCCCGCTGGGAACTGCAACTAAAAGGCAGCGGCCCCACACCCTTTTCTCGGGGCGGTGACGGCAGGGCGGTTTTGCGTTCAAGTATTCGCGAATACCTTTGCAGTGAAGCAATGCATGGTCTCGGTATACCAACTACACGTGCACTTTGCCTGATCGACTCCAAAACTCCCGTTTATCGCGAAGAAGTTGAATCCGGTGCCCTGATTGTCAGGATGGCCCCGACCCACATTCGATTTGGCAGCTTTGAGGTATTCGCCTCTCGAGGACAAACTGACGAAGTTCGGCAATTGGCCGATTATGTTATCCAGCGGTTTTACCCTGAGTGCCTGCAAAGCGACAATCCCTATCTGGCTTTTTACCAAAAAGTTGTCGAGCGAACCGCGGAAATGGTTGCCGGGTGGATGGCGCAGGGGTTTTCCCACGGAGTAATGAACACCGACAACATGTCGATTCTCGGTTTAACGATCGACTATGGGCCGTTTGGGTTCATGGAAAATTACAACCCTGACTATATCTGTAACCATTCTGACCATTCCGGCCGATACGCATTTAATCAACAGCCGAACATCGCTTCCTGGAATCTCGGGGCATTGGGAAATGCCCTGCTATCCCTACTAGAGACCAAAAAAGCCCAGACCGTACTCGATGGCTTTAAGGATTTGTACCTTACCGCCTACAAACGGCGAATGAGTGCCAAATTGGGACTGAACAAGATCTCTGAAAAGAGTGAAAAACTCGTGGACGAATTGCTACACCTTATGCGTGAGTGCCAGGCTGACTACAGTCGCTCTTTCCGGTTTTTATCTCGGGAAAGCACCTGGGATCAGGCAGCTAAACAGTTCGGGGATTCAAAGCAGTTTAAAACCTGGCTTTCGCGACTTGCCGAATGTCGAGCCAACCATGCTGATTGTGAACGTCTTGCCCTTAGCCAAAACCCAAAATACTTGCTGCGCAATTACATGGCCCAAATCGCCATAGAAAGAGCCCAGCAGGGTAGTTACACGGAAATTGATCGATTGCTGCGTTTACTGCAATTGCCTTTTGATGAGCATCCTGAAGATGAGGAATACTTTGCCGAGCCACCCGACTGGGCAAAACGTCTATCCCTAAGCTGCTCTTCCTGAGCAGTTTGATTGCTTGCTATCCAAGATGGCAGCCACGAAAATGGCCTTATGAATGAATTTCTCCCAATCCTACTGACTTACTGGCTGGCCAGTTACGCTTTCTTGGCCGGCATCTATCTGGTTTTGGGGAAACTAGTGAGCTGGTATAACCAGAACCGGCTGGCAAATAACCGGATTCAGGAAAAGGAATGCCCACAGGAGCTGGTGAAGCGAGACATCCGCCAAAGTTTGCTGTCGCTTTTCAGTATTTCCGGCATGTTATCCCTCGGGCTGGCATTACGGGCCTCAGGCCTGACTGTTGAACCAGCTGAACTCAGTTTTATCAATGGATTAATTTGGGCAATTGCATCCCTGGTGCTATTTGATACCTGGTTTTATTGGGCACATCGGGCAATACACCATCCTCGTCTCTACAAAATAGTCCACCGCTGGCACCACAAAGCCATTACGCCAACAGTCTGGTCAAATAATAGCGATACCTTCCTGGACAATATGTTTTGTCAGTCCTATTGGCTAATTGCGCCTATCTTGCTCCCAGCACCAACTCTGATCCTGTGTCTTCATAAAATTTACGACCAGGTCACCGGTATGCTGGGGCACGCTGGCCATGAATACGCAGCGGGTAAAATGTCCTCAA
>JAURLY010000068.1 GCA_030830945.1 Gammaproteobacteria bacterium
CGGCCAAGCGCATTCGAACCGAGACAGCTATAGGTAAAAATCCGGTCTCTGTTGCCTATGCCGCCGTCAGTCTGGCCCGCCAGATTTTCTCCGAGCTGGAAACGAAAACGGCCTTGCTCATCGGTGCAGGTGAGACCATACGGTTGGCCAGCCAGCATTTAATCCAGCAGGGCGTGAAAAAATTGATCATTGCCAACCGGACGCTCAACAATGCCCAGAGTCTGGCAAGTGAACTAAATGACTTGGCGGAAACAGAAGCTATTTTGCTGTCAGATATTCCCGAATATTTGCATCGCGCAGATATTGTGATCAGTTCGACAGCCAGCCAGTTGCCGATTTTGGGCAAAGGTGCGGTGGAGTCGGCGCTAAAGCAGAGAAAGCATGCGCTGATGTTTATGGTAGATATTGCGGTTCCGCGTGATATCGAACATGAAGTCGACGATCTCGATGATGTTTATTTGTTCACCGTGGATGACCTGAGTGAGCTGATAGAGGAAAATCGTCGCTCGCGCGAGGAAGCCGCTGCCGAGGCCGAGGCAATTATTGAGCAATGCCGTGAGCAGTGGGTTCGCGATAGCCGCGCGGCTCACAAAGTCGACCTGATTAAACTTTACCGAGCTCGCTCATCAGATACCCGAGACCAGGAGTTGCAGCGGGCGTTGTCGGCTCTGGAATCCGGGGAATCTGCAGACAAAGTGCTTAAACGTTTTGCCAGTAATCTCACCAATAAGCTCATTCATCACCCAACGACCGAGTTAAATAAAGCCATTAGCGAGGGCGATAGTGAGATAATCAATTTGGCACAGCGACTGCTGGATCTGGGTGAAAATCCCGACGAGCCGGAAGACTAAACCAAACCAAATTTACCTGAGAACAAGCTAGCCTCTATGCTGAAACAATCTATCCAGCACAAACTCGACCTTCTTTGTGACCGTTATGAAGAGGTCGGTGCCCTGATGAGCGATCCCGAAGTGATCACCAATCAGGATCGCTTCCGTGACCTGTCTCGCGAATACGCCGAGATAGAGCCGGTGGTGAAATGTTTTGCCGACTATCGCCGTGCGATGGAAGATATTGATGGGGCAAAGCAGATGCTGGCAGAAGAGTCCGACGCCGAGATGAAAGAGATGGCGCAGGATGAGCTGGACCAGGCCGAGACCAGTCGCGAGGCTCTGGAAGATGAACTGCAAAAACTGTTGTTGCCCAAAGACCCCAACGACAAAAAGAACGTTTTTCTCGAAGTGCGTGCCGGAACAGGCGGTGACGAAGCGGCCATTTTTGCCGGTGACCTCTTTCGCATGTATTCGCGCTATGCGGAAACAAAAAAATGGCGAGTGGAGGTGATTTCCGAGCGCGAAGGCGATCATGGCGGCTACAAGGAAATTATCTCGCGAATCGTCGGCGACGGCGTGTATTCGCTTCTAAAGTTTGAATCTGGTGCCCATCGCGTACAGCGGGTTCCAGAAACCGAATCCCAGGGGCGAGTGCACACATCCGCGTGTACCGTGGCGATCATGCCCGAAGCTGATGAGTTGGAGAGCATAGACATCAACAAGGCAGATCTGCGGGTAGATACATACCGCGCGTCGGGCAAGGGTGGGCAGCACGTCAATAAAACTGATTCTGCGATCAGGCTTACCCATATTCCCACTGGTATCGTGGTTGAGTGTCAGGATGAGCGTTCCCAACACAAGAACCGGGCCAAAGCCATGGCCTTGCTGCAGGCAAAACTCAACAGTGCCCAGCAAGATGCGGCCACCCAGGAACAGTCCGACACCCGTCGTAATCTGGTAGGGAGTGGGGATCGTTCAGAGCGTATCCGAACCTACAACTTTCCACAGGGCCGGATGACCGATCACCGAATCAATCTAACCCTTTACAAGCTCGATGAAATCATGGAAGGCGGCGGCCTCGAGGAAGTTCTCCAGGCCTTGGTGCATGAATATCAGGCAGATCTGCTCGCCGCCTTGAGCGGGGAATAAGGTTTCCGGTTAAATGGCAAATAGCCATGACTGTTAGGGGGTTAATACAATTGGCTGTGGATCAGTTCACTGATTCCGACACAGCTAAACTTGATGCCCAGCTTTTGCTGGGGGATGTATTGGGCAGAGACCGAACATGGTTAATGACCTGGGATGATGTGGATGTCAGCGAGGCTGACCAACATCAATTTCAGGCTCTGGTGGCTCGCCGTGCCCGGGGAGAGCCCATTGCCCATATTCTGGGTTATCGCGAATTCTGGGGCTTGTCGTTTGAATGCAATGCCAGCACGCTGATCCCTCGCCCCGAAACCGAACTGCTGGTTGAAAAAGCCCTGCAACTTGGGCTGCCTGCCAAGGCCCGGGTTCTTGACCTGGGGACAGGCACAGGGGCTATTGCTTTGGCGCTGGCCAGCGAAAAGCCAGATTGGCAAATCACGGCGACAGATTTTTCCAATGAAGCACTGGCGCTTGCCCGCCGAAATCAAATCAATCTTGGAATTGACAATGTAGAGCTGGTAAAGAGCGACTGGTTTTCTGCGATTCAACCGCAACGGCAATTCCATCTGGTTGTTTCCAACCCACCCTATGTCGACCCCGGCAGCCCTTATCTAAATAAAGGTGATGTGCGTTTCGAGCCTCGTTCTGCATTAACTGCGGAAAATGCCGGGTTGGCTGATATTGAACAGATTGCGACCATAGCGGCAGGCTATCTACAGCCTAATGGTTGGCTGATGGTCGAACACGGCTATGAGCAGGCAGGCCCGGTGGCGGAAATCTTCCGCCGTTCGGGTTTTTCAGCAATCAGCAATCACAAGGATTTGGCCGGATGGCCACGCGTGACTGCCGGGAAAATAGCTTAGGCTGCTCGGGAAAGCCCAAGCGACTCGTTAGCCAGCGCGTTCATCACTGCCTGCAAAGACGCATCGAGGATGTCTTCCGATCGGGCTGCGCCACAAACACGGGTTCCTTTAACACCCAGTTGCACGTAGGCCATGGCTTCGGCCTGGGCATCGGCTCCGGTCGTGTGTTCGGCGTATTCCACCACGGCAATTTCCGTCGCCCAGTGCTGGGCAATGGCATTGCAAAATGCATCCATGGCACCGCGACCTTCACCGTTAATAAAGTTGCCGGGTTCAATCTCAATGCGAATCTGGTCTTTGCCATCGGCGCGCTTTAATTCATAACTCTGGATTTGCGTGGCCGCGTCGGCATTCATGTAAGTCGATTGAAACAGCTCCCAGATTTTGGTCGAGGACACCTCCGCCGAAGAAGTCTCGGCTTCGTCCTGAACAACCGAGCTGAAGTCGATCTGCATCCAGCGAGGCATCTTGATCTGGTGTTCCTGTTCCAGCACCCAGCTCACCCCGCCTTTGCCAGACTGGCTGTTGATGCGAATAACTTCCTGATAGTTACGCCCCAGGTCTCGCGGGTCGATGGGCAAATAGGCAACTTGCCATGGGTCGTTGTCATTTTGCAGGGCCATGCATTTGCGAATGGCATCCTGGTGGCTGCCAGAAAATGCAGCAAACACCAATTCACCGGCATAGGCATGACGGGGATGGGTGGCAATCTGAGTACAGGCTTCCACGGTGCTGATAATGCGATCCATATTGGACAGATCCAGTTCGGGATCAACGCCTTGGCTGTAAAGATTCATGGCAGCGGTGACAATGTCCATATTGCCGGTGCGCTCGCCGTTGCCCAGAAGTGTTCCTTCCACGCGATCGGCGCCCGCCATTTGGGCCAGTTCAGCCGCTGCAACACCGCAGCCACGGTCATTGTGAGTATGCAGACTGACAATAACGCTATAGCGATTCTGGATGTGGTCGCAGAACCACTCAATCTGATCGGCATAAACATTCGGCGTAGCGGCTTCTACCGTCGCAGGCAGGTTAATAATACTGGGGTTTTCCGGCGTGGGTTGCCAAACAGCATTGACCGCATCGCAGACTTCCACAGCAAAATCCAACTCCGTTTGCGAGAAGCTTTCGGGTGAATACTGAAAACGCCATTGGGTGTCGGGCTGTGACTCGGCTCCCTGCTTGACCCAGGTCGCGCCCTGCACGGCGATTTGTTTGATCTCATCGCGGGATTTGCCGAAGACTTTTTCTCGCTGCACGGGAGAAGTGGAATTGTAAACATGCACAATTGCCCGGGGAGCACCTTTCAGGGACTCAAATGTTCGATCAATCAGTTCCTTGCGTGCTTGGGTCAAGACCTGTACCGTTACATCGTCGGGAATTCGGTTCTCTTCAACCAGTTTTCGGGCGAAATCAAAGTCCGCCTGCGATGCCGAGGGAAAGCCGATTTCAATTTCTTTGAAGCCGACATCGACCAGCAGTTCGAACATCTGCAGCTTTTGTTCCGGCGTCATCGGGTCGATCAGGGCCTGGTTGCCGTCACGCAGATCCACACTGCACCAGCGTGGAGCTTTCTCAATAACGGCGTCTGGCCAGCGACGATCGCTTTTCTTGATTGGGGCAAATGGTCTGTATTTTGTATGGTCGAACATGGCAGTTTCAGTCACTAGCTAACTTGGTCAATGTTCAGGCTTATAAAAGCTGAACGTTAATGTTAAATCGCTGCCCGTCTTCTGGATTCTTTTGAAATCGGTTTCCTTTCGCCCTTTTGGGGCGCTGTCTGGTGAAGACAGGCAGCTTAGGGTGCGCACTATAGGCAAGTTTGAGTAGAGAATGGTTGCAAATTTGCTCATTTATTTGTTATTAATAGATATAAATATCTAAAAATATCAGTTTTAATAGTCAATTAAACTAATTTATTTGCAAATGGTAAAACTGATGGCTGATGCAAAAATAGAACTGGATCGTATTGACCAAAAAATTCTGGCATTGATGCAGGCCAATGCACGTATCACCAATCTGGAACTGGCCGACAAGGTTGGCCTGTCTGCCACGCCCTGTTTGCGCCGGGTAAAACGCCTGGAAGAAAGCGGGATTATTGAGCGCCATGTCACCCTGTTAAATGCGGAAAAGCTCGGGCTTAACCTGATGGCCTACATCGGTATTTCCATGGACCGGCATACCCCCGATCGTTTCGAATCTTTTGAGAGGGAAATCAGGGAACTGCCGGAAGTGCTGGAGTGCGCAATTGTTACCGGCCAGGACGCCGATTTTTTGCTGAAAGCAGTTGTGCGCGATATGCGCCACTACGAAGAGTTCTTGCTCGGTCATTTGACCAAGCTGGAGGGCGTTACCGGTGTTCACACCAGTTTTGTGCTGCGTGAGCTGGTAAAAAAAACCGAGCTTCCGCTCGACTAAAATTGGGAGCAATCTCAGTATCTTTCTTCTGGTAACCGAGCTTCTATTCAGGCCTGGTAGCCGCCGTTCCTGCTGGCAGAGTCTTTTCCAGGGATCGGATATAGAGATCGCAAATCTCGCGTCGCAAACCTTCTCGCACTTCCGGCCCCTGTAAAGTGAACTTCATATAAGGCTGCTCCGTGTGATCAGCCTGGGGCCATTCAGGCAATCCGTTTAGGCTTGGCAGATTGGGGTCGCCAGTTTTGGCAAAGTTTGCCCAATAGGTTTGAATTTGCTCCGAAATCACGCTGTCAGACTCCGTATAGGGGCCGCCAAGATAACCATAGCTTAATAGGTTGCCAAAAATAAAACCGATCTCCGCCTGATGACGAGATAGCTCTTCGCCGGCAACCGGAGGATCAAACTCGTACTGATAGGTGGGATGACCATTAGAACTGCGCCAGATAGACTGCGCCACAGCACCACAACGATGGCGGGTATCGGCACTTAGTTGGTCGCCGGCAGGCCCTAGCTGTGGCACTGCATTGCCCAGTTCGGTTTCGTCAAGGCCGTAATAAGACATTACTTTCGGCCTAAACTCCTCCAGAAAATTCCAATCGATCACACCCAACATATCCTCTCGCGTATAACCGCGTGGGTGCTCGTGAACGTTGTTGCCGATTATCATGGGAATGGGCAACTCACCACCTTCCTGAAAAACAAAGGCAGGCCTTCTGGGTATCAAATAGCCATCAATGATTGGGTCGGTGATCGGGGCAACATCTGTATCCCGGCGAACGGCTTCGGCCGCCTGATGCAAATCTGGCCCCGAAAGCGAACGCAGAAAATTGATTGCTTCAGTCACATCGTCAGGAGCATCAAGGCTTTCGGCAAATCTGACACCCTGAGCCTCCGCCTCAGCGAGCTGAGCAATCGGACGGATTGGGGGACCACTTTGCTGGATAGTGCGGTGAATTAGGCCTTCGGTCAGTGGTGATGCGGCCAGATAAGAGGTATCGATGGCGCCGGCCGACTGCCCAAACACAGTCACCCGGCCGGGGTCGCCACCAAACTGGGAAATATTGTCCCTAACCCACTCCAGCGCGGCCATTTGATCTAGCAACCCGTAATTACCGGAAGTGCCGTGCGGCGATTCGGCCGTCAAACCAGGGTGGGCAAAATATCCAAACACGCCCAAACGATAATTAATACTGACGAAAATTATGTCCTCGCGGCTTAAATCAGTCCCGTCCATATAATCGACTGATGCAGCACCACCCCAGTTACCACCGCCATGCAGCCATACCATGACCGCTTTGGGTGATTCGACAGGCCACTCTGGTGTCCAGATATTGAGGTAGAGACAGTCTTCCTGGTTGCCGGGTGCTTCCTGGGCATTCCAGTCGGCAATACGCTGGGTGCAGGCTGGTCCGAAACTCCCTGCATCAAGCACACCTGTCCAGGATGCCACCGGCTCTGGATCGCGCCAGCGAAGTTCGCCCTCCGGCGGTTTCGCGTAAGGTACACCTTTGAAAACGGCGCCACCGGTCTCATTTATTCGTCCCCGAACTTCACCTCCAGCGACTTCTGCCAAGGGATCTGATGAACATGCTTGTATGGCGAAAACAAATCCGGCTAACAGCATAATTTTGAAAACGTCGTTTAAAAATTTCATCTGCCTTCCTCTCAGGAAATTCAGTGCTAGAGCTGTAATTATCCAAAACGTCATTCAGGATACATAAAAGTTGGGGACAGAATAAAATTATTCTGTCCCCAGCATTCGAACTTCGCGCTGAGGAAATGGAATTTCTATTTTTCCAAAAACTTGCCAACCTTTGATGAAATCCAGCCACCGACCCCCAAAATAATCAGGGCAACGACAATCTGGAAGCTGTAATTCACCACAAACTGAATGAGTATGTCGTAAAGGGTCTAGA
>JAURLY010000069.1 GCA_030830945.1 Gammaproteobacteria bacterium
CCATAGGCATCGCGAACTTCAATTAACTCTTCGCGAATCACCTGAGTCAGCGTGTCCGGATTATCCAGAATTTCCAAATAACCAACAATCGCCTCTAGTTTTTCCTGATATTCCTTGAGCAACTTGTCGTGCTCAAGACCGGTCAGGCGATGGAGGCGCAGTTCAAGAATGGCCTGGGCTTGTTCGGGCGAAAGGAAATACAACTCATCGCGCATGCCAAGCTCAGCGGACAACCCGTCAGGGCGCGAAGTATCTGCACCGGCACGCCCCAACATTTCTGAAACCTTTCTTGGCTCCCAACCCTGGGCCAAAAGCGCATCCTTGGCATCTGCTGGTGTTGGTGACGCCTTGATCAGGGCGATCACAGGATCAATATTGGAAATAGCAACGGCCAAGCCTTCGAGGATATGGCCTCGCTCTCGAGCCTTGCGCAATAAATAGAGCGTTCGTCGAGTAATTACTTCGCGGCGATGTTTTAGGAACGCATCCAGCAACTCGCGCAAATTGAGTGTTTTGGGCTGCTCATCAACCAACGCGACCGTATTAATGCCAAATACATTTTGCATTTGGGTCTGGGCATAGAGGTTATTTAACAAAACTTCGCCCGATTCACCGCGCTTCATTTCGATGACAATTCGTAGACCGTCCTTATCCGATTCATCGCGTAGTTCGGCAATACCTTCAATTTTCTTTTCCTTAACCAGTTCAGCAATCTTTTCAATAAGACGTGCCTTATTCACCTGGTAAGGAATTTCGTGAACGATAATGACGTCACGGCTGGTTTTTTCGTCGTAGATAACCTCAGCCTTGGCCCGGATATAAATACGCCCACGACCAGTTCGGTAGGCTTCAATAATACCGGCACGGCCATTAATAATGCCGGCGGTGGGGAAATCAGGCCCAGGGATATGTTCCATCAGCTCATCGATGGTGATTTCTGAATTATCAATGACCGCCAGACAGCCATTTATAACTTCTGTCAGGTTGTGCGGTGGAATATTGGTTGCCATGCCCACCGCAATACCCGACGACCCATTAACCAGAAGGTTGGGAACACGGGTAGGCATCACACTAGGTATGCGCTCGGTACCGTCATAGTTATCGACAAAATCAACGGTTTCCTTGTCCAGGTCTGCCAATAATTCATGGGCAATTTTGGCCATGCGGATTTCGGTATAACGCATTGCAGCTGCGCCATCCCCGTCGATGGAGCCGAAGTTACCCTGGCCATCTACCAGCATATATCGCAGGGAGAAGGGCTGAGCCATACGCACGATCGTGTCATAGACGGCGGAATCCCCGTGAGGGTGATATTTACCGATCACGTCACCAACAACACGAGCAGATTTTTTGTAAGGCTTATTCCAATCATTGCTGAGATCATTCATGGCGTGCAGAACACGGCGATGAACCGGTTTCAAACCGTCTCGAACATCAGGCAGGGCTCGACCGACGATGACACTCATCGCGTAGTCCAGATAGGACTGCTGCAGCTCGTCTTCGATATTGATTGATAGAAGTTCTTTGGCTATTTCACCCATGTAACGGGAATTCCTCAGATAATAAAATTGACTGACCAGGCAGCAATCAGCTGGTGATCTATATACGCGTTATGACGCTTTTCTAGCGAATTTATGCCCCTGACAGATTTATTATTTTTTCCTGAATTCGGGACCGCGAGTTATCTGGCAAAGTGTAGCAAAGAATGGCCAAAAAACGGAGCAATTCAGGCACTTATTTCAGATTAAAGCAGGCTGGAGACCAGATAAAATCCACCAAACATAATCGGCTGATGAACCAGGTAGATAATCAGCCCGTGACGCCCGGAAAACTCAACCCAAGCGGGCAACCAAAACAGATATTGATCCAACTTTATTTGGGTAGCCACAGCGCCTGCAGCAACACCCAATAAAGTGACCGCCAACCAGGGAAAAAGTGGCACAAGATCTTCCGTATCAACGGTGAGTGCCTCCGAATAAATAAATGGCCATTCCTGATCTATAACACCTGCCCCATAGAGCAGGAAGATGACAAGTCCGGCACCAAATGCCACTAACGGCACGGGAACAAAAATCAAACCAACAACAGATGCTAGGGCTAAATAGTGCAAAATACCAAAATATATCCAGGTATCCGGGAACATATACAGGGACACCAGGGTGATCAGTGCTGCCGACAACACCAGTTGCCCCAGTCGAATACCAAATTTACGCCAACGGATGCCTTTTCCATGAGCCAAGCTCAGGCTCATTCCCATGGTAAAAATAAATAACGTCAAAATCAGGTAACGGAAAGGCCACCAGTAACTGCCATTGGGCACATCCCAGCTCACATAACCAAAATAGCGAAGATCAAAGCAGAAATGGAAAACCACCATCAGAACGATGGCAATACCTCGCAAACCATCAATCCAGCGAATTCGCTGCATCTTCAATTCTCTTGTTAAAACACCGAATACTAAAGTTTTTTTCCAGCAAAAGCGCGCGCAAAAATCATACAAAAATAAATATAAGTTTTTCTTATGGGATAGAATGCACGCCCCAAGAGCTGTCAAGTAAAGACAATCTGCTCACGCCCCTAAAATTCATTTTGATAAAAAGTTACAACACAGAATCCTTAGCAATCCCCACTTATCGGGCCTGCTAGATAGACGCCCTGGAATTTTTTTATACCACCATTCTCACCATGATGCTGATTAGCCTTTTGGCTTCAGCTTTTAGTGTTGCATTCGGCTTCGGCGGTGTCTTTGTGTTGATTGGCGGCATGACTCTGGTCTTGCCTATGGAAGCGATTCTACCCTTGCAGGCAGCGGGAATGATGGCCTCCATGGTGGCTCGCATGTTACTTCTGCGGTCACACATTGAATGGGGCTACGTAAAAACTTTTTTTGTCGGCTCAATATTCGGGACAATACTTGGCGCAATGCTTTATACAAGCCTTCCCACCAGTATCGTTGCGCTGGCATTAGCCGTCGTTATGTTTCTGGCAGCCTGGGCACCAAGGGCAACTTTCAAATTAAAAATACCTCACGCCGAAGTACTGGTTGGTAGTGTTCATGCCTTTCTGTCGACGGCGTTCTCTTTTGGCGGTTTTATGCAAGCCGCTATTTTTCGGAAAAGCTTTAACCGTATGCAGGTCACCGCAACTATTGCCGCTTGCTCATGCGCGATGACTCTGGTGAAGATACCTTCTTATGCGGCGTTTGGCTTCGACTACAAACCCTATATAGGTGTCATAATCGCCTGCTGGATTATGGCGCTTCCCGGCACCTGGATTGGTCGGCATTTTCTTAACCGTATGCCTGAAATTTTATTTCAGTATGGATTTAAGACCATGCTGACCGTTGTCGGGCTGCGGCTAATCTGGGTTGCCGTCAGCCCTCTCATCTAGACGAACAACTCACTTAATCCAGACCTGCTTGGCATTCACAAACTCTTTGATACCCTGCGGGCCAAGTTCCCTGCCATAACCTGAGCTTTTCAGAAGCCAGATTATTGTGGAAGATTTCAATTTGCGGCAAGGCGAGAAAGCGCTTGAGCAAATGCAAAGCCAAGCTCCTCAACCGGTACATAACCAGACATAAAAAAGGGCCGAAAGGCCCTTTTTTACTTACTTCTAAAGCCGGTCTTTGGCGTTAAAGCGGTTTGATGTTTACATTGCGAAACTTCACGATACCGCTGCCGTATTGCAGGGCAATCGGGCCACTTAAAAGCTTGCTGTCGCTGCCTTCAGCGGTGAGGATGCCATTAATGCGCGCTTCCATATGGTCACCTTCAAAGCGAATCTCATAGGTATTCCAGCGGCCACCTGTATCCAGGTTCGCCAGTATCGGCGCTACGCCCACGATGCCCCCAGTTCGGTATGTGGGATCAGGACGTTGGTCAAAAATATTCACCTCGTAGCAGGTCTGGTCGCCGATGTTCTCCGCATCGGAACAGCGAATAAATACACCGCTATTGGCAGGATGATCGACCCAGAACTCAAGCGTCAGCAAGAAATCGTCATAGGATTCCTTGGTGTACAGATAAGTCGTTCCGCCCTCGTCGTCTGCCATAAGCACACCATCCCTTATGCGCCACTCGGCATCGCCCACTTTATTCCAGCCTTCTAGGTCTTCACCATTAAACAGTGCATATCGCTCACTCTGGGCAATGGCCATACAGGACAGAAGCATCGAGAGAAAAATAACCGTTGTTTTAATTGTTTTCATACACCCTCCGAAAAATTTTGCTCACTTTTCCTGCCCGAAGACAGCAAGTCAAACTGAAACCGTCACGCGCCAAATGAAGGCGCGTGCAGGAAGTTAAATCAGATTTTACGACCCTTGGCCGCCGCGATTCTCATGCGCAAGGCATTCAGCTTAATAAAGCCTTCCGCATCCGCCTGGTTGTAGGCGCCCTCGTCCTCATCGAACGTGGCAATACGCTCATCGAACAGGCTATCGTCCGACTTGCGGCCAACCACAGTCACGCTGCCCTTATAGAGCTTTAGGCGCACTGTTCCGTTAACCGACTCTTGCGACTGGTCGATAGCCGTTTGCAGCATCTTGCGCTCGGGCGACCACCAGTAACCGTTATAGATCAACGCCGCGTACTTGGGCATAAGCTCATCCTTCAGATGCGCCACTTCACGATCCAGTGTCAGGGATTCAATGGCACGGTGGGCAGGCATCAAAATAGTGCCGCCCGGGGTTTCGTAACAACCGCGGGACTTCATGCCCACATAACGGTTTTCGACAATATCCAGTCGGCCAACGCCGTTATCGCCACCCAGTTTATTCAGTCGCTTCAACATGTTTGCCGGAGACAGCGTTTCGCCATCCAGCGTGACCGGATCACCATTGGAAAAGCCGATTTCAATATAGGTTGGCTTATCCGGTGCATTTTCCGGAGACACACTCCAGCGCCACATGTCCTCCTCGGCCTCTGCCCAGGGATCTTCCAGAATGCCGCCCTCGTAAGAGATATGTAGCAAGTTGGCATCCATAGAATAAGGCGACTTCTTCTTGGCATTGGAAAAATCGACCGGGATATTGCGTTTTTCGCAGTACTTCATCAGCGTGTCACGCGAAGTCAGGTTCCACTCACGCCAGGGAGCAATGACACGAATTCCCGGCTTCAGTGCATAGGCGCCCAGCTCAAAGCGCACCTGATCGTTACCTTTTCCAGTCGCGCCGTGCGAAATCGCATCGGCACCGGTTTCATTGGCAATCTCAACCAGACGTTTGGCAATCAGCGGACGGGCAATGGATGTGCCCAGCAGGTATTCCCCTTCATAGATCGCATTGGCACGAAACATAGGAAACACATAATTAGCCACATAGTCTTCACGAAGGTCTTCAATGTAGATTTCCTTAACGCCCAGCGCCTGTGCCTTGGCACGCGCTGGTTCTACTTCTTCACCCTGACCAATATCGGCAGTAAAAGTAACAACCTCGGCTTGATACTCGTCCTGCAACCAGCGGACGATTACCGACGTATCCAGACCACCGGAATATGCAAGTACTACTTTGTAGACTGACGCCATCAGATTCGCCTCAAAAAATTGTAATGTTGTAATAAGCTTTATTCGCCAAGAGCGAAAGGCCGCGCATTTTATCGACTGGGCTGAAAAGTATCCAGACAAAACCCACGAGAGAAAGCAAATATGCTTGTTTGAAAAGCCTTAAAGCCATTATTAGTTACTGAAATTCGGGGTGGTTTTGGATAGAATGCGGGGCACTCAATAAGGCCCCCAATGACACAAAACGAAATCCGATTGACACGACCTGACGACTGGCATATTCATTTGCGTGACCAGGACGCCCTCAGGCTAACGGTACCCGCCGTCGCTCGGTACTTCGGACGCGCCATTGTTATGCCCAATCTGGTTCCCCCAGTTACCACGGTAGAACTTGCCAATAGTTATCGTGATCGCATTCTTGCGCAGCTTCCCGAGGGTTCAAGCTTTGACCCGCTAATGACCCTGTATCTCACCGACAGCATGTCTCCAGATGAGATAACCAAGGGCAAGGAAACCGGTAGTGTCACTGCATGCAAGCTTTACCCTGCCGGGGCGACGACCAATTCCGATTCTGGTGTGACGGATATTAGTAATATCCATTCGGTACTAGAGGCCATGCAGGAAGTTGGTATGCCACTGTTAGTACACGGAGAGGTCACGACAGCGGATATTGATATTTTTGACCGGGAGGCCGTTTTTATCGAGCGGCACTTGCAACCTTTGCTGAAGGATTTTCCTGGCCTGAAAGTAGTTATGGAACATATCACCACCGCCGATGCGGTGCAGTTTGTTGAGGAAGGCTCGGCAAACCTGGCCGCCACAATTACAGCGCATCACCTTCTCTACGAGCGCAATCACATGCTGGTGGGTGGTATTCGACCACATCTGTACTGTTTGCCTATCCTCAAGCGAAGAAAACACCAGGAAGCGCTTGTAGGCGCGGCAACCTCGGGGAATAAAAAGTTCTTTTTGGGAAGTGATTCTGCACCACATGCCACCGACGCCAAAGAGACAGCCTGTGGCTGTGCTGGATGTTATACCGGTCACGCAACACTGGAGCTTTACGCCGAAGCTTTTGCCGAAGCCAACGCCCTGGACAAGCTGGAAGTCTTTGCCAGTTTTAACGGCCCTGATTTCTACGGACTGCCGCGCAATAACGATGAGGTCGTCTTAAAGCAACAAAGCTGGGAAGTCGAAAGCGAACTTCCCTACCTGAATACAACAATAAAACCGCTGAGAGCGAGCGAGCACATTCACTGGGTTGTGGAATCCGCCTGATGTCTGAATCCATGTCTGATCTGTTCAACGAAACCAGCGGGCTGGGTATAGCTGATCGTTTTCGTGGGTTTTTACCGGTGGTTATCGATGTGGAAACCGGCGGCTTTGATGCAAAGACCAATGCCTTATTGGAGATCGCCGCACTACCCATTTTGATGGATGACGAGCAAAACCTGTATCCGGAAAACTGTTACAGTGTGAACGTTGAGCCTTTTGAGGGCGCGGTTGTGGAAGACAGCGCCTTGCAATTTACCGGTATTGATCTGGACGACCCAGAGCGCAATCCCTTGTCTGAAAAAGAGGCGCTCACAACTGTTTTTAAGCCCATCCGCCAGCTAATGCGCGATCATGACTGCAAACGTGCCATAGTGGTTGCCCATAATGCCCATTTTGACCTCGGGTTCATTAATGCTGCCTGCGACCGGGCCGGCGTCAAACGAAATCCTTTCCACCCTTTCTCTTGTTTTGACACAGCGACCCTTGCGGGACTTGCCTATGGGCAAACCGTTCTGGCAAGGGCGTGTAGTGAAGCACATATTGGTTTTGATAATAGCGAAGCTCACTCTGCGACTTACGACGCAACCAAAACCGCCGAGCTGTTCTGCAAAATTGTAAACACCTGGTCTAGCCAAATCGGCTGGAAACCCTAAGATCTGGGAGCAAAAAATGACTGATTCGCAAAAAAGCGAAGCGTTGGAATATCATCGCAATCCAAGCAAAGGCAAGCTTTCCATCTTGCCAACCAAACCCCTTTCAAACCAACACGATCTGGCACTGGCGTATTCTCCCGGTGTTGCTTACCCCTGTCTGGAAATAGAAAAAGACCCCAATCTGGCTGCCGAATACACAGCACGTGGCAATCTGGTTGCTGTGATCTCCAACGGCACCGCTGTTTTGGGCTTGGGAAATATCGGCGCACTGGCATCCAAACCCGTGATGGAAGGCAAGGCCGTTCTGTTTAAGAAATTCGCCCATATTGATGTCTTTGATATCGAGGTCGACGAGACCGATGTCGACAAGTTTGTTGAAGCCGTTGCCCGCCTGGAGCCAACTTTTGGTGGAATTAACCTTGAGGATATCAAGGCGCCGGAATGCTTCTTCATTGAGCGCAAGCTAAAAGAGCGAATGAATATCCCCGTGTTTCATGATGACCAACACGGCACTGCCATTTGCTCTGCTGCGGCTGTTTATAACGGCCTGCGTATTGTCGACAAGAAATTTGAAGACGTAAAAATGGTGGTTTCTGGTAGTGGTGCTGCAAGTATTGCCTGTACTGATCTACTGGTCAGCATGGGCCTCAGACCAGAGAACGTATTTATGATCGATCGGTCTGGCGTGATCTATAAAGGTC
>JAURLY010000070.1 GCA_030830945.1 Gammaproteobacteria bacterium
CAGCTGCATCAAAGTACTCAATGATTTTATCGCGTGCGACAAATCGATCCAGCCCGGCGTAACCATTGGGCAGGGTGCTGCCATCACTGTCTGTTGCCTCGCCAGTGGTCGTGTAATGTTCAAATGAATCAACGATTGCGCCTTCCAGGGTCAACACATTAATCATCGGCAGTTGATGCCGTTTTCCTACGTCGTAATCGTTAAAGTCATGTGCTGGGGTAATTTTTACACAGCCCGTACCAAATCCGCGGTCGACATAATCGTCAGCAACGATCGGTATTCGGCGGTTGACCAATGGCAACAGAACTTCTTTGCCGACTAGTTCGCAATAACGTTCATCATCAGGATGAACTGCAACAGCAGTATCTCCTAACATGGTTTCCGGACGGGTGGTGGCAACAACCAAATAGGCTTTGCCATCTGCTGTTCGGGCTCCATCTGCCAGAGGGTAGCGGAAATGCCACAGGTGGCCTTTTTGATCCCTGTTTTCCACTTCGAGATCAGAAATGGCGGTATGAAGTTTGGGATCCCAGTTAACTAGACGCTTGCCTCGATAGATCAGGTCGTCTTCGTATAACTGGACAAAGACTTCAAGGACAGCTTTTGATAAGCCCTCATCCATGGTGAAGCGTTCACGCTCCCAGTCCACAGAGTTGCCCAATCGACGCATTTGGCGGGTGATGGTTCCACCGGATTCAGCTTTCCACCCCCAGATTTTGTCGATGAATTTCTCGCGACCCAGCTCTTCACGTGAGGTATTGCCCTCGGCAGCGAGTTTGCGATCACCGACCATTTGCGTGGCGATACCCGCGTGATCGGTGCCAACCTGCCACAGGGCACTTTGGCCTCGCATTCATTGATATCGAACCAGTGCGTCCATGATCGTGTGCTGGAAGGCGTGGCCCATGTGTAAGCTGCCAGTCACATTGGGTGGCGGAATCATGATGCTGTAGGCGTCATTGGATGAGTTCGGTTTAAAGTAACCGCGCTCCTCCCAAAGCTGATACCACCGTGCCTCGGCAGTAGAGGGGTCAAAGTTTTTTTGCATTTATCTCGTAAAAGCTTGGGACATTCTGTCCAGAAATCGCTGCTAACGACGTACTGGAACAGCTATTCGTACTAGATTGATTTAATTGCAGAATTATAGCGCGTCAGCGACTGCCAAGGCGCGCTTGAAAGAGAGTTTTTTTATTTTTTGTTGTGAGCTGTGCGCGAATCCTTTTCCGGAGTTCCGCTTCAATTTTGGGTAAGTGCTCCTCCACCAGTGCATCAATCAATTTGTCGATATCAATTTCAGGCATGACAGACTGTTCTTCTGGTTCAGGTGCAAGCTGCTCATTTGCACGCTTTATCTCTTCAGCGCGGCTGGAAAACAAACCTGGTTGACGCGATGGTTGAGGAGATACTTCTGCTTTCGCCAACTCTTCTGCTACAGAGGTCAGGGTAGGGACTTCTGGCTCGGAAGAGTCCTCAATATTGCCGATAAAAAATGACGGGTCGATAAAGTCTTCTTGAAGGCTTGAATCATGATCACCGGTGATATAAGTCATCAATTCATCCAGCTCTCGCAGGATAGACGAGTCTTGGTTTTGGTTGTTTTTTTGTGTTGACACGCTCATAAGTATATCCCGGCTTTACCGTCGAGAAGTGATCGCCATGTTACGAAGATTAAGCCTTCTAAAAGGTAGTGGCGTAACCCTGTGTGACTAAATTGGCATTAATTTAGCAAAAACTGTGAATTAGTTCTGGTTTCTTTTTGGGGAAAGCATGTCAGGGATGAATGTCATGTTTTTCAAGCGGATACCCGCGATCCTGATAAAAGCGCCATTTGTTGCGGCTGGCTTCGCGAAAACTGTGTTCTGCCGGAACAATTTCCAGAACGCGATCAAATCTGGCAAACACTGCCGGTGTCTCATTTGCCAGATTTATCAATATGTCATGAAAGTTTTCAGGTGGTGCCTTATGGCCGATAACAACCATTTCCCTGGGTTCACGCTCGGAAGAAAGTTCGTGAGGGATAAAAGCGTCTGGACGAAATGACCACAATTTTTCCTGCAGGGTTGCCGCCTGCAGCTTGTCTACACAATGGAGGTAGACCGTTCCGGCTCGAACGGCTTTTTCGGTTAGACGGCAGGCGATAGCCAAAGTGTCATTGGCATCTCCGCCTGTCATGACATAAAAGTCGATCTTGGTCACAGGGTTATACGCGTGAAATAAGGTAGTCCGTAAGCAGGCGAACTGGTCGTCCTGTGGCTCCCTTGGCTTTTCCACTTTTCCAGGCGGTGCCTGCGATGTCTAGATGAGCCCATTTTTGGCCTTTGGTGAATCGTGCAAGGAAACAGGCAGCGGTGACGCTACCGGCTTCTCGTCCACCGATGTTAGCCATGTCGGCAAAATTGCTGTCGAGCTGTTTGTCATATTCTGGCCAAAGAGGCATGCGCCAGGCCTTGTCTCCGGTTTTGCTAGAGGAGTCCAGTATGTCTGAAGCGAGTTGCTCATCGTTGGCGTAAAGCCCAGATGCATGGCTTCCAAGAGCGATAACGCAGGCGCCGGTCAAAGTGGCTATATCGATAATGGTTTCTGGTTCGTAGCGTGCGACATAACTGAGGGCGTCGCAGAGTACCAGACGTCCTTCGGCATCTGTATTGAGGACTTCAATGGTTTGTCCTGACATAGAAGTAACCACATCCCCGGGTTTGGTAGCCTTGCCACTGGGCATATTTTCTGCAGCTGCAATTACCGCTATTAAATTAATGGGCAACTTCATCTTCGCTACTGCGTGAACTGTGCCGAATACGCTGGCGGCTCCGCACATATCAAATTTCATCTCATCCATTGCCGCGCCGGGTTTAAGTGAAATCCCCCCCGTATCAAAGGTTATGCCTTTGCCCACCAGGGCATGAGGTTTTGTGCTATCGCTCGCGCCGTGGTACTCCATAAGAATCAGTTTCGCAGGTTCTTCCGAGCCTGCAGAGACTGAAAGCAGGGATCCCATACCTAACTCCCGCATCTCTTTCTCTTCAAGGATGCTGGATTTAATGCCCAAATTTTGCATTTCCAGGGCCAGATCGGCGAGATAGGTCGGAGTGCAGGCATTACCAGGCTTGTTGCCCAAATCACGGCAAAGATTAATGCCTTGGGCAATAAACTCTCCGCGCTCAATAGATTTGCTGCTGTCCTCTGTTGAAGCGAAGAAAATTTTGTTGATCTGACGTGCCGGCTTTTTCTTGCTTTTAAATTCTTCGTATCGATAGACAGCTTGACCCAGCGCTAAAGCGAGTTCCTCGGCGATGTCTATTTCGCCGGTCTTGTTCATCAGACCACTTAGGTCGACAGTGGTTGACTCTGCCTTAAGCGAAGCAAGTCGGGCAGCCAGTTTGCTGGAGAATTCACGCCATTTGTGGCTTTCCGTGTTACTGCTTGGCAATCGCCAGAGCAGAATGCTTTTTGCATGGGCGTCGTCCTTTGCGGGGATCTCCAGTGAGCTGTTAGCAGCGCCCCCTAAAATACCCAAGGCTTTGTCTGGAGAAAACTGGGATTTTATTGCCTCAATATGCTCACTTACCAGATTGGAATCATGGTCGATAAAAATTGTGAGACAATCGGCGCCGGCTGCGGCGAGATCGGATGTCCATGCGCTAAGCTGCATTATTAAAAAAGCCTCTTTGTATATTTATGGTTAAAGGACGTGGGAACCCATGTACGCTATGTCTGACTAAGGTACCAGTCACGCAAAATCGCGTTGAATTAATATAAGCACAGTGTAAGCCAAGATGATAATCGCCCGATACCTGTCGACAAAAATTCTTTTTTCAACACTGGCCGTTTCCATCGTTTTAAGTCTGGTGGTGATGAGCGGCCGTCTTGCCCGATATATTTCGGCTGCTGCGGATGGTCAGCTTGCACTTAGCCTGATATTTCCTGTCGTATTTTTTCGCATGCCACAGCTGCTGGAGATCATTCTCCCGGTTTCCCTGCTTTTAGGCATCCTGATGTCTATCGGGGAGCTAAATGACAACAACGAAATGACTGTTATCAAAGCGACAGGCATGAGTGAGGCTCGAATTATGGCCATTGGTATGGGTGCGGCATTGTTTGTTGCCTTTGTTGTCGCCTTGTTTAGTTTTTATGTTTCGCCCAAAGGCAATGCTTACGTAGGCCAGTTAGTAAATGCCCAGGGTATGAAAAGTGAACTCAGCCAACTGTCACCGAATACGTTTTACGAGCTGGAAAACAATGGGGGTACTGTATACGCGGGAATGGTTGATACCGAACGTCGAGGCATGTCTGATGTTTTCGTCTTCCGACCCGAACCAATTAGTTCCAGGTTCGACGCTAATACAAATGAGGTAAGTCCCAGACAAACCATTATTTATGCCTCGCATGGCTATCAGGAATTTCGTGAAGAGGGCGGTTTTTACTTTGTTCTGGAGGATGGTGTTCAATTTGAGGGCGTTCCCGGGCAGCAGGATTTTTTAGTTACAGAGTTTGAGCGTTACAGCCAACGTATCGAAGAACCTGACGATCAGGTAAATGCGTTCACCACCGAGCAGGAATCCAGGGTAATCACTGAGCTGTTTGGGCAATCTGACCCTCAGTCAGTAGCCGAGCTCCACTGGCGACTCTCCCTGCCGGTTTCAGTGTTGTTGATGGCGGCGATAGCGTTCCCCTTGAGTCGATCAAATCCGCGCCAGAGTCGTTATTACTTGCTGATTCCTTCGCTGATCATGTTCCTTCTCTATATGGTTGCTCTAAACACGGGCAAGGAATCCTTGGCCAGTGGAGAGGGGACGGCGCTTACGTCTATTTGGTCAATTCACATCTCAGTTTTTTTCTTGACGATTGTTTTGTTTTTTTGGCCCGGGATTTTGGATCGCTTGCGCCATTCAGGGGTGCAGGGCTAATTCATGATGAATATTCTGGATCGCTACCTTTTTCATACAGTCGCAGGCTCTATTTTTGCGGTGTTGTTGGTGATCATCGGCATAGATGCCCTGGCTATGTTGATAGACGAGGTCGGTACAACACAGAACAGTTACGGGATGCTTCAGGTATTTTTCTATATTTTTCTGAAGCTTCCGGCGAGCTTGGCTGAGTATGCTGGTTATGCCGCCTTGATAGGGGTTATGTTAGGTTTGGGAATGTTGTCCAATTCGGGCGAGCTGACAGTGATCCGCTCTGCCGGAGTCTCCCTGCCGGGCATAGCCTGGATGGTTTTGAAGCCGGCGTTGGTCCTTATTGTGATGACATCATTAGTTTCGGAATTTGTTGCTCCCCGACTGGAGCAAAAGGCGGAAAACCAGCGAACTGTTTTGCGGGAAGAGGCAACCCAGAGTATTCAGGAAACGGGGCTGTGGCTGTTTGACCAAGGGACATTTTTGCACGTTAATGCGGTGTATCCAGATGGTAGGCTATTTGGTATATCGCGCTATAACATTAATCTGGCTGATTCTGAGTTAAACGCAGCCCAGGCTGCACGGGCAGAATTTGATCCGGGCAGTAATCAATGGACAGAACAATTCCTTCGAGAAACCCAGATCAATCCACAAAGTGTTGTGTCAGGTTCCAGTAACCAATCAATTTGGGAGACACGCTTGCGCCCGGAGTTGCTTAATATGTCGGTACTGAATGCTGCCCAGCTCTCTGTTCGAGAGCTCAATGAATTTAGCCAGTATTTGGGGCAGGATGAGAATCGGGCACGCAAATATCAGGTCGAATTTTGGCGTAAGTTATTGGCGCCTTTATCTATTGCCTCTCTTGTCTTTGTGGGTATGTCGTTTGTACTGGGATCTATTCGCCAGGTTGCTATTGGCGAAAGAATATTTGTTGGGGTAATGGTCGGAACGTTGTTCCAGTTACTTCAGGATATTTTTGGGCCCGCTTCAGTTGTGTGGGGATTTTCCGCATTCTGGGGAGTAATGATCCCGATATTGATAACCAGCCTTATTGGCTTGCTTTTGCTGAGATTTAAAAACTAAAGCCCCAGATGCGCGTGACTAATCTTCAGAAAACTGGGATTTGTAGAGCCTCGCATAAGCGCCGTCATTTGCCAGAAGTTCCTGATGGCTGCCCAGCTCAACTATTTGCCCTTCTTCCATAACCGCAATTTTGTCAGCGTTCTCAATGGTTGAGAGCCTATGGGCTATTACCAGTGTGGTTCGGTTTTTCATGATGTCGTTTAATGCCATCTGAATATGCCGTTCTGATTCGTTGTCCAGAGCGGACGTTGCTTCATCCAAAATCAAAATGGGAGCATCTTTCAGGAAAGCGCGGGCAAGAGCCAATCGTTGTCGCTGACCACCGCTAAGGCTAGTGCCGTTTTCGCCAATTTTTGTGTCCCATCCTTGGGCGAGTTCATTAATAAATTCATCTGCGTGGGCGGATTCTATTGCACGCTTTAACTGAGGTGTTGTCGCATTTCGCAATTCACCATAGGCAATGTTGGCCTTAATGCTGTCATCAAATAGAACCACTTGCTGATTAACCACGGCGAATTGTCGGCGCAAATCTGCAAGGCGATATTCTTCCACCGGATGTTCGTCGATTAGAATCGAATTACTGGGAGTATCGCCTTGACGCACAAGCAGGGATACCAAGGTTGATTTTCCTGATCCAGATTTACCCACCAGCGCCAGGGTTGTCCCAGGATCTAGTGTCAGGTTTATCCCCTTCAGGGCCGGATTATTTGATCCTGGGTAGGTGAAACTGAGATCACGGAATTCAATTTTTCCTGTGGCACGCTTTAACTCACGTGTGCCTTCGTCGATTTCCTGGGGTTCATCCAGAATAACAAAGATGCTTTGCGCGGCCGCTAGCCCGCGTTGTATAGCGGTGTTAATCGATGTTAGCTGTCGCAAAGGGCGTGAAATCATTGCCGCGGCGGTAATGTAGGCGAGAAAA
>JAURLY010000071.1 GCA_030830945.1 Gammaproteobacteria bacterium
GAAGAAAGAATTAATGAGCTTGACCATACGACGATTAAAAAGCCAGGCACCCGACTTTTCGAAGATGCTGGCAGATTTAATTGCCTGGGAGGATGTTTCCGATGCCTGTGTTCAGTCCACTGTCATCGAGATATTAGAGAATATCCGCGTGCGAGGGGATGAAGCGCTCGTTGAGTACAGCAATCGTTTTGATCGTCGTGATCTTCAGTCCGCTGCTGGGTTAGTGGTATCTGACGAGCAGATTGAAAAAGCTTGTGAGCAGGTTTCAGCAGAGTTTATTTCAGCGTTAGAATTAGCTGCTTCTCGGGTAAGGGATTTCCACAGTCGTCAATTACAGTCCTCCTGGACCTACCGCGATGCCAACGGAAATTTGCTTGGACAGCAGGTGTCGCCTGTCGCGCGTGCAGGGGTCTATGTGCCTGGAGGCAAAGCTGCCTACCCTTCTTCTGTGCTGATGAATGTCATACCAGCAGAAGTTGCTGGCGTAGAAGAAATTGTCATGGTTACACCTGCTCCAGATGGGGAGCTGAACCCCGTTGTACTAGCTGCGGCAAGAGTCGCAGGTGTAAGCAAGGTTATTAGCATTGGTGGTGCTCAGGCGATTGCCGCTTTGGCATATGGTACGCAAACGGTTCCCGCAGTCGATAAGATTGTTGGCCCGGGTAATATTTATGTGGCTACGGCTAAAAAGATGCTTTACGGAACGGTTGGCATGGATATGATTGCCGGTCCATCGGAGATATTGGTTATATGTGATGGGCAAACAGATCCAGACTGGATCGCGATGGATTTGTTTTCCCAGGCAGAACATGATGAGCAAGCCCAGTCGATTCTGATTTGTCCCGATGCGGGGTTTTTGGACAAGGTAGAAGAGTCCATGGCTCGTTTGCTACCAGAAATGGAACGCAAGAAAATTATCGTAGAAAGCCTCAAATCCAGGGGGGCGTTTATTGAAGCCAGTGATCTGGATGAGGCGGTATCCATCGCCAATCGGATTGCTCCAGAACATTTGGAATTATCCATTGAGGATGCAGAAAGTTGGCTTCCCAAAATAAAAAATGCGGGTGCCGTCTTTCTTGGACGCTTTACCCCAGAGGCGCTCGGCGATTACTGCGCAGGGCCTAACCACGTATTGCCGACTTCATCCACAGCACGATTTTCTTCGCCCCTAGGTGTCTATGATTTCCAGAAGCGATCATCAATTATAGGTTGTTCGGCGGAAGGTTCGATTGAATTGGTGGACACAGCATCTATTTTGGCGAGAGGAGAAGGTTTAACTGCGCATGCCCGATCCGCGGAAATGCGCAAAGAAAAAAAATAGGCCGGTGCTTTATCTACAGAGGCTGTTCGGGTCGTTCGTCTACCTCAGCAGTCACATTCAAGGACTGACCTCTGCGAAGTATTTCAAACTCCAGCTGTGAGCCAGGTGTTGCATTGGCAATGGTGTTTATTGCCCGTCGACCGTCAATAATATCCCGACCATTTAATTTCACCAGGACGTCGCCCACTTCCAACCCTGATCGATGTCCCGGACTGCCCGGATAAAGACCTGTAATTACCATGGCGCGAGTGCGTTTAAGACCAAGGGACGAGGCTGCTTCTTCCGATATCTGCCTTGCTTCAATTCCCAGCCAGCCGCGAACAACCCGACCTTGTTCGACTATATCCTTGACGACCTTGAGTGCCACATCGGCAGGTATGGCAAAACCGAGGCCGACTGACCCAGTGCTTTCCAGTTTCCGGGAATTAATTCCGAGCAGGTTGCCATAGGCATCGACAAGCGCTCCGCCGGAGTTGCCATCATTAATGGCGGCGTCGGTCTGTAAGAAATTGACCAGGCTGCTCAGATCAACAAGGTTACGAGCAGTTGCGCTGATGATTCCCTGGGTAACCGTTTGGCCAAAACCGAATGGGTTGCCAATGGCAAGGGTGATGTCGCCCACTTGGGCACTATTTGGGTCGCCAATATTAATAGCCCTGATATTAGTCATCTCTACCCTAAGAACTGCCAGATCAGTCTCGGAATCAACGCCGACAACCTCAGCGACCGCTTGGCGCCCGTCATATAGCATCACCAAAATCTGGTCGGCATCATTGATGACATGAGCATTGGTAAGAATATAGCCGTCTGCGCTGATGATTACGCCCGAGCCAAGTGATCGCTGTTCTTGGGTTCGATTAAGTAGTGAACGGTTAAAAAAGCGGGAGAAAAAAGGGTCGTCCAGAAGCGGGTTGGAGTTCGCGGAAACGGTTTTGGTTGTGTATATGTTGACAACACTGGGCGCTGCACGTCTAGCTGCTTCGGCATAGGATACCGGGCCGGCCCAACTGCCATCAGTTACTTGTCCATATTCACCTGTATCCATGGAGTTGTCCCTGCCATTAAGCCACTCTGGCGCCAATGCGGCGATGGCCACGGCAAGTAGCAGGCCAGATAAAATAGGCCAGAAATACTGTGCTGTTTGGGATAAGGTACGACGCCAGTTCATTCGAAAGCTAAAACCTTTTTGTCTATTGTCTGCCATCTATTGATAGTACGAATCTACAATCACGAAGATATAATAGTGGGCAGAATACAGGTTGTGGGTAAAAAACCGTTCGAAGCTTGCCTCAATGCATGCTTAACTGCAACAAAGTAAGTGCATTCATCGATAGGAAACAGATGACCTCTGACAACCCCTTATTTTCTCCTAAAGACCAATTGCTATCAATTACAGGCCCTTGCGGACGCCTTGAGCTAATGACGCGTTCGGGCGGTGCCGAAGACAACAACCTCAAAGACTGGTTGGTTGTTATCTGCCATCCCCATCCACAGCATGGTGGCACCATGCATAACAAAGTGGTGACCACAGTTGCCAGGGCGGCGCGTGAGCAAGGTCTGGACTCGCTCAGGTTCAACTATCGTGGCGTGGGTGGAAGTGAAGGTGAGTATGGGGATTTTGAA
>JAURLY010000072.1 GCA_030830945.1 Gammaproteobacteria bacterium
CCAAGCTTGATCTGCTACCTCATGGAGATAAAAAAATACTGGTAGCCGTCTCCGGGTTAGCCCAGCAGGTTCGTCACAAAAAGAGCGATCAACGGAATGACAACAAATACCCCCAGTATATAAGCCAATACATATAGTTTGTTGGCCTGGGCTAGTTCAGAGAGTTTTTCCGCCAGTCTAATCGGTATTTCGCGCAGTACCGGGATGCTATATATCAAAGCTACTGAAATCACATTAAACGTCAGATGGATAATGGCAATTTCGAGTGCAAACACTGAATTGGGTCCACTGACGGCAGTCGCCGCTAATAAACCAGTAATACAGGTGCCAATATTTGCACCCAGCGTAAAAGGGAAAACCTGACGCAAGCTAAAAATACCGGTTCCGGCAAGAGGTACGATCAGGCTCGTTGTCGTAGAGGAAGACTGCACCAGTATTGTCATCAGTGCACCCGAGGTCACGCCAGCAGCTGGCCCTCTGCCAACGGCATTGTGGAGAATGTCCTTGGCTTTGCCGACCATAAGCAATTTTAGCAGTTTGCCAATCATGGTAATTGATACAAAGATCATCACAATGCCCAGAAAGATCATCAAAATTCCGCTGGCTACATTGGGCAGGAAAGAGAGCAGACCATCCTGAATCAATGAAACCGGCGGGCTTACGGCCATTTTCACCACATTGAATCCAGACATAGACATGGACGTATCCGCTATCAGAAGTCCAGCCATAAACAGGCCGATCTTTTCTAACAAGTCGAAGGCAATCTCCAGCGGAAGGAAAATAAATACGGCCAGCAGATTAAAAAAATCATGGACCGTTGCCGCGGCAAACGCGCGGCGAAACTCTTCACCCTGCCGGATATGACCAATACTGACGATCGTATTGGTGATGGTGGTGCCTATATTGGCGCCCATCACCATAGGAACGGCAATACTTACTGGTAGCCCACCCGCAACCAGGCCGACAATAATTGACGTAACGGTACTGGAGGATTGAATTAAGGCCGTAGCCACCATACCAATTACCAGCCCTGCGACGGGGTTGCTGGCAAAACTGAATAGTTCTTTGGCTGTATCCGCCGCAGATAACTTAAAACCACTGCTGATCGTAGCGACGGCAACTAATAGAAGATAAACCAGTGCAGCTACTGCAAACCAATTTTTAGCACCGGAATACCGCGACTCTGAAGTTATGGTGGTATTAATAATAGTGGCCTCGATCAGGAGAAATGGTCATTTTTATGGGCGCCATCATGCTACAGAATTGTTACAGATATATGACATCCACAGATTATCCACCGAGCTCAACTGGATTTTTTCTCAAGCGCGGTCTCTTCTTCAAAAGGCAGTTCAACTTTTAAGCCATTACCCAACAATGTACCTATCCACCGGGTATCAGGAAAAACCTCAAGGGCGATTTTTATCATCATGGTAAGAGGCACTGACAGCAGCATACCCACGGGACCGAGCACCCACCCCCAGAATATCAACGACAACAGCACGACAAGGGGTGAGAGCCCCAATCCACGCCCCATCACCCTGGGCTCAATAATATTGCCCACAACGGTGTTGATGACAAGATAACCTACAGCCACACCTAATGATGCTACGGGGCCTGCCTGCACCAGGGCCAGCAATAACGGCGGTATGGCTGCAAGCAACGAACCAAAGGTAGGAATAAAGTTAAGCAGAAATGCCAGTGTTCCCCAGAGAACCGCATATTCAACGCCAAGAGCGACACATAGTCCCCAGGCAAGGAACCCTGTAAACGCACTGATTGCGGCCTTGATCGCCATGTACTGATTTACCAAATGCGTTACCGTGCGAATGGTGTCCGTGGCCTTGCTGGTTTCTGGCAACACGTCTTCCAGCTTTTGGTAAAGGCTTACTTCTTCCGTCAAAATAAAAATCACCGTCAGTAAAATAACCAGGGCATTGGTCATTAACGAACCAAACGAACTAAGCACTGACCCTGCAAGGGGGAATGCTTGCTCCGGCCTGATGAGCTCTGCAAGGGGCACGATATTCAGCTCAAGTCCGGCAGACTCCAGCCATTCAAAAAACCCGGCCTGCATTCTTGAGAGTCGCAACTGATAAATAGGCACATCTTCGGCGAACTGGGCCGCCGTAGAACCAAAAATTGCGCCCAGCGCCAGAGCTACAATAACGAGCAAAAGAACCACTATGGCCACTGCAAGGCCATTGGGGATACCTTTATCACGCAGCATTTTTATTGGCGGCATACAGATAACCGCGACAAAAATTGCTGTCATAAATGGGACCAGAAGTTCGGATGCGACCCGCATGCCAGCAATCACGACAACAAATGCGGCTGCCACAATCAAAAAGCGGGCGGCAGGCGAAACTGTGTTATCCATAGTGATTAAATCAAGCCGTAGTAACGAGCATATCCCCAGGCAATCAGGCCAAGGCAGGATACGACGATCCAGAGAATAAATAACAGACGCAGTGGCCTGAAAGGCCGGCGTTCGGTGGAGTTATAACCACTGTTAAGAACCGAGTTGACTCGTTCCTGGTCTTCTGGTGATAGCTGATTATCTTGTTTCATACTTTTTTATTTGGCTCCTGTCAGCGCAAGACTATACCAATTGAGGGTGGCAACAACAGATACCTTTAACTAAGTTAATCCATAAAAAAGGCTGGAGGCCAACGAATAAAATGGATCTGTTTTCTTACATAGTTCATGCCATACCTACTTGTTGCCGCTTTTGCCAGCGACTCGAACGACATGGAACCGCAAATATCTGCGATACCTGTTTAACAGGTTTCGAGAGAATACAATACCAGTGCAGTCGCTGCGGCATGCCATTGGAAACCCAGTCCGCCCGGTGCGGCAACTGTTTAAGGCAACCCCCTGCGTTTGATGCCGCTTTCTCCGCCTTCATGTATAAACCGCCAGTTAGCCAGATGATCACAAAAATAAAGCAAGGTCGTGACCAGTCAGCGCTCCCGGCACTTTCCAAATTATTTTGCAGCCACCTTCGCCGACAAACGTTCTACCCATCCCTAAAAGCGACTATCTTACCTATCCCCTTGCATTGGCGGCGTTATCTGGTTCGGGGGTTCAACCAAAGCCTATCTATCAGCCGACTGGTTGGAAGTGAATTAAATCTGCCTGTTTCACATGAACTTCTTAAACGAAACAAATACTCACATTCACAGCAGGGCTTAAATCGCTCTGTTCGACTCAAAAACCTTCACTGTGCATTTGAAGCATCAGTAAAAGTCAAAGACGGCACATATATTTTGATGGACGATGTAATGACAACAGGTGCAACGATGAATGCTGCGGCGATAGCCCTAAAAAAAGCAGGCGCAAAAAAAGTCTATGCCTGGAGTTTGGCCAGAACAGTCATGAGTTAAGTATTTTTAGAGAGAACACCAAGGGAAAAGCAAAACCTCACCCAGATCTACCTGAGAGGATTTAACCAGTCTTTTCTCGCGGGCAATTAGCCAAAGTAGACGATCAAGCCCAATTGCAACGCCTGAGCAATCGGGCATTTGATCGAGCGCCTTCATAAACTTCTCATCAATTGGCATTGATTCCAAATCTGCCGATTGACGAGCAATATTGTCTTCCTGGCAACGTCTTCGCTGCTCATCAGCCGATGTGAGTTCCAGATAGCCGTTGCCAATTTCCAAACCATTGATATATAGCTCAAAGCGCCTGGCTACCAGGTGCATGTCTTCATTCTCTCCAGTTTGGGCCATGGCAGCCTGACAGACGGGGAAATCAAACAGGAAATAAGCCTGCCCCTCCCCTGCCAACTCTGGCTCAACGCATTCAGACATCAACAGGTCCAGACAGCTTGCTCGCCCCAAATCTCCCTGAAATTTTGTGTTGCTCTTCACTAAGTTCAGGAGATCCATGTCAGAGGCGCTATGAGGGTTCACGCCGAGGCAAGACTCAAACATCTCAGCATAGGAGTGACAAGAAAAGGTTAGGTGCGGTAAAAGCCTGTTAACCAGCGCTTCAACATCACTCATCAAGTCCGCAAGGCCAAAACCACACCGATACCATTCCAGCATGCTGAATTCGGGATTATGACGATGTCCGACTTCAGCATCCCTGAAACATCTGGAAATTGAGAATATATCCCCGCTATTTTCAGCGAGAAGGCGCTTCATAAAAAACTCAGGGGAGGTCTGCAAATAATACTGCGAACTACCGCTGGGCAAGCTCATGGAAGCCAAGTGTAGATCGGTTGGGCCTGAACGCCCAAGAACCGGCGTTTCAACCTCAAGAACTGACTGCTCTTGAAAATAGCTGCGGACTTGTCGATATAAGTCCGCACGCAACCGAATAAGAGTCTTTCTATCCAAGCAGGTTTTTACCTGACCCGGCCAATGTATTCCCCGGTACGGGTATCAACTTTTACTACCTCACCCTCTTCCAGAAACAATGGCACTTTTACCACGGCACCTGTAGCCAGCGTTGCAGGCTTTGTTCCGCCCGTAGCAGTATCCCCACGCAAACCGGGGTCTGTCTCAACAATTTCCAGTTCTACATGATTTGGGGGTGTCACACTCAGCGGCGCATCGTTATAAAGAGTGACGACACACATATCCTGTTCTTTTAACCATTGCGCAGCTTCGGACACTGCAGCCTGATCAGCTTGCTTTTGATCAAACGTCTCAGGGTGCATGAAATGCCAATATTCGCCATCGTTATAGAGATATTGCATATCTGTATCCATAACATCCGCTGATTCCAGGCTTTCACCAGACTTAAACGTACGTTCCCAGGTTCGACCCGTTTTCAGGTTTTTCAGCCTTACCCGGTTAAAAGCCTGCCCTTTACCCGGTTTTACGAATTCGTTTTCAACGATAGCGC
>JAURLY010000073.1 GCA_030830945.1 Gammaproteobacteria bacterium
GCGAGAATAGTTTTCGATACCACTACAGAACCCCAGCTCCCGCATTAGCTCCATATCGTATTTGGTTCGCTGCTCAAGGCGCTGGGCTTCGACCAGCTTGTCTTCTTTTTTTAAGTATTCCAGTCGATCCTTCAGTTCAAGCTCTATTAGCTCAACTGCGTCCAGGATCTTGTCTCTGGGCGTCACATAATGCGTTTTTGGGTAGATTGTTACTCTTGATACCTCGCCTTTGGATTCGCCGGTCAGCGGGTCAAACAAGGAAATCTTTTCGATCTCATCATCAAACAACTGGATACGCACAGCATCCTGATCAGACTCAGCCGGAAACACATCAATCACACCGCCACGAACCCGAAAATTTGCGCGCTGGAAATCCACCTCGTTTCGGGTGTATTGGAGCTCGGCCAGCCTTCGTAAAATCGCTCTCTGATCGATGATATCGCCACGTACCATGTGCAACATCATTTTGAGATAGGAGTCCGGGTCTCCCAGACCATAGATGGCGGACACAGTCGCCACAACGATAACGTCCTTGCGCTCCATCAGCGCCTTTGTGGCCGACAGTCGCATTTGCTCGATGTGCTCGTTTATTGAGGCATCCTTCTCAATAAAGGTATCTGAGGCCGGAACATACGCTTCTGGTTGGTAGTAATCGTAATAGGAAACAAAATATTCGACGGCATTATTGGGAAAGTAATCTTTGAATTCCCCATAAAGCTGGGCCGCCAATGTTTTGTTATGCGCCATCACGATCGCGGGGCGTTTTGACCTGGCAATGATATTTGCCATGGTAAAAGTCTTGCCCGAACCTGTTACCCCCAAAAGGGTTTGATGCGAAAGCCCATCATTTAAACCTTCAAGCAATTTATTAATTGCCTCAGGCTGGTCTCCGGCCGGGGCATAACTTGTAGCAAGTTGAAACTCTTTGGACATAATTCTGGGAGGGATTAAACCGAGGCCAAATACTACAGGAAAACTGCAACTTATTTAGCGGCATTTAGATGTTGACCGAGGCAAATCACGCCTTTAAGATACGCGCCCTCAACAGATCCGCCTTAGCTCAGTTGGTAGAGCAAATGACTGTTAATCATTGGGTCGCTGGTTCGAGCCCAGCAGGCGGAGCCATATTCGAAAACCTCGTCCACGGACGGGGTTTTTTCGTTTTTAGGGCAATGATTTATTCACTTTTTGATTAAGCAGCCCTGACAGACATCCTCGTCATTAATTAATTGTCTGGCGGAGGGCGGCCATTTTCGAACTGGATTTCTGGGATTTCTTTTCTCATCGCCCAGTGAGCCGAACGCCACATGACTTCCTTGTACGATTTCGTGTGGTATGGATGCGGGGTATGTCCCGGAAGGAGTGAAACCACCCTGCCTTCTCCATATTCATGTGTCCATCCGCCTGCGCGGTCAGTTGCCTGCTTCTCAGTGCTTTCGAGGTTAAAAAGCACTTCTGTGTCTTGTTTCAGGTCGGCAAAAAATATCTCATCCTGACCGAGTACCTGGGGTTCTATGCCTTTTGTTATAGGGTGTGTAGCGTTGAGCTTGTGCATGTATGAACGCTGGACCGGCGTGTGCATGTAGGATTTTGATACACCGATCAAATCCATAAATTTCGGATGCTCATTGTTCCAGACGGAACAGTGAAGTGAGAGTAGTCCCATACCGCGTTTGACATTGGCGATGATGGATTCCTCACGTTCGGCAGTCATGAATACTTCTTCCTCAGGCCATTCGCTGATGAAGGGTTCCGGTGACCAACCCAGTGAGTTTGTTTTGTGATAACGGGAGAACACAAAAAGATCGGCCTGTTCGAGCGCTTCCGGTGTAATGAATTGTGTGCCCTGCGCGAACATGAGGTTCCATCCGGCAGGCTGAAGTGTGTAGAACCAGTTCTTCTGCTGGGATATCGGATTGTGCCAATAGTCGCCCATCAGGAAAATAACACGGGTTTCCCCCGGTTTTTTGGGGTAGGTAACCATTTCGGGGGGTTGTTTCGTGGAAGCAAGCAGATCTGGAGTTGCCGCCATGCCAAGTGCTGCCAAGCCGACCCCTATGGCCTGTCGTCGCGTGTGCATTTTTTTGCGAATCCCCATATATCATTCCGTTTTATGGGAGCTGCCTCATGACAGCTCACTTGTTAATCTTGCCAGATGCCTTTTCAGTATGCGATCTGATATTTGTGCAGGTGAATCTACACACATACGGGTACCATCATACGCTTCTACAAAAAAACTGTATTTGGTCAAAAAAGTTGGCCGCATGACGTCCTTATTCGGGTTATCCAGCAACTCATTTTATCGCTCATGATTGTAATAGCCGACAACCTTTGAAGACACTCTTCCAACTCACCAGACAAGTAAAACTTATTCAGCAAAGTTTTGTGGTTTTTGACCAGATATATTCAATTATAAATTTTTATGGCATAAAAAAAGGCGCACAAGGCGCCTTTATTGTTACAGGATGAAGCCGACTAATTTGAATAATCCACTTTCAAATCAATGTCAGCATTCGCCCTAAGCGTGGCCGTATAGGCATTGAATTCTGCCGATACGGCTTGCCCACCAAGCTGCTGCCTCAGCATACGCTGTTCGGCTGGACTAAAGTCGTCTAGGCTACCTGCTTCCACACTGCTTAACTTGTAGACCAAAAAACCGCCTTGCGGTAGTTCGATGGTGCCGACCGATGGCAATCCGGTGATTTCCTGGGCAAAAATTTGCTGACCTTCAGGGGAAGCGGTCTGGCGAGTCTGATCGCTCGCTGCCTGCCACTCCAGTTGCTCTCTCTGGGCAACTTCTTCGAAAGATCCGTCGGAATCCAGCTCGGCTGCCAGCGCTTCAGCACGATCGGCCAATAGATCATTGGCCTGTTCGATACGCAGATTGCTGGCTATCTCTTCCCGCACTTGCTCCAGGGGCGCAATACCCGCCGGAAAATAATCATTCAAATGAACAACTACGGCGTTGTTTTCGGTCAACTCAACCACTTCACTATTGAGATTTTCTTCACGAACAATTGGACCGAACGAAACGGCTCGAACCTGTGCGTTTGCCGCAATACCCGTTCCAAAATCTTGCTCAAAAGGCTCTGAAGACTCAATCTCAAGTTCTACTGATTTTTCATTCATTACCTGTAAAAGTTCTTCGAGGTCGGATGTCGAAAACGAAGCTTCTCTAAAGTTTTCCAGGGCATCGACGTAAAGTGCTTCCGCAGCTTCCTGTTTAACCTGCAATTCAATAGCAGCGTACTCCGTATCAAAATCCAGTGGAGTCTCTTCGATTGAGAGCAGCTTGATAATATGAAAGCCGGCATCTGTTTGAACCGGTGATGAGACCTGCTCTACTTCAAGCTCGGCAATAGCCTCTTCAAATGCTGTAGGAAATGTATTGCCGTCTGTGTACCCAAGGTAACCGCCGTTATTGGCAGAGCCGATATCTTCAGACAATTCCTCCGCAACGGTTTCAAATGCTTCGCCGGCATCAAGACGCGACTGTATTTGGTCCAGCTTTTCAGCACTTTGATCATTATCCTCAACCAGTATGTGAGCCACCTCAAACTGGTCGGGCTGTTGGGACTGAAGGATCTCAAATCGCTCCATCACTTCGTCTTCATTCACATCTATTTGATCAAGGAATTGATCGCGTGTCAGACGGACATAATTTACTGAGATCATCTCAGGCTGCTCGAACATTTCCGAGTTTTGATCATAGAATGCCTGGATTTGTTCTTCGGTAACATTCACCTGATCGAGAACAGATTCTACCGGCAGCTGGATGTACTCATAGCTGCGCTCTTCCTGGCTTACAGCGACGATCCCTTCAACCTGCATGTCCGTGCTAAAGCCACTCGACAAGACGCCTGTAGTAAGCTGTTGTAACGTCAGGTCTTCCCGGAAGTCATCCATAAACTCTGCATAGCTATACCCCATGCTGACGAGGTAATTTCTAAACATGCTTTCGGAAAACTCATCATTTAGCTGGAAAGCTGGAGTACTCACCAGGCTTCTCGAAAGTTGAACATCAGAAACTGACATGTCCTGCTGTTTCGTTTGCGACAGATAGAGCTTGGCGACAACAACATCATTGAGTGCAGCCTCTCTGACAAAATCTGAATCCAGCATTTCGGGAGAATAGTTTTCCCCAAGAGAAGTCATAATTCGGTTATTGCGCATGGCAACAGCCCGATCGAAATCCAGTTGTGAAATCTCTTCCCCGTTTACTTCACCTAAATTGACAACTCGCTGTGTCATGAATATGGATTCGATGCCAAAAAAGGCGAGAGGAATGGCAATCAGAATAATCAGGGCGATGGCGACAACCCCTGATAAGCGTTCTCTGAGATTTTGGATCATTAGTTATCGAATAATATTTTTAAGTGGAGATAGATACAAAAAGGGCGCATGCATTACATGCGCCCCATCCTGTAAAAAGTTCGTGCAAACTTAGTTAACAGCTTCCTTCAATGCTTTACCAGCTTTGAAACCTGGAACTTTAGATGCTTTGATTTGGATAGTCGCACCGGTTTGCGGGTTACGACCTGTGCGAGCAGCACGGGATTTAACTGAGAATGTACCAAATCCAACCAGGGATACAGTGTCGCCTTTTTTCAGCGCACCTGTAATGCCGCTAACAACTGCGTCTAGAGCAGCGCCAGCTTTGGCTTTGGAAATGTCAGCAGATTCGGCGATCAAATCGATAAGTTCACTTTTATTCACTTGCTTTACCTTTTTTAGTATCTAAGAAGAAATGATGGATTACCCCAACCCTCTATGAGGAGCCTTTTAAGGTTAACACCTCAAGGCATGGATAGCTTTATACCAAGCCTGAAACTAAGGGGTCAAGCTACTTCAGGCAATATCCATATAAAAATCGACTGATAAGGCAAAAGTTAGCCCTTTCAGTGTGTACTAGGACGCCCTACTTCACTTTTTTTCTGTCCCTTGCCACCGTGACCAGTTTTGGATTTTGGTGACGGTGTAGACTCTAACGCATATTCAAGTACATCATCAATCCACTTGGCAGTTTTGATTTCTAAATCCTGCTTAATATTGTCCGGGATCTCAGCAAGGTTTTTAGCATTCCCCTCGGGAATAACCACAAGTTTGATTCCTGCGCGATGTGCTGCAAGTAATTTTTCTTTAACACCACCAATCGAAAGTACTTCGCCTCGCAAGGTAATCTCACCTGTCATCGCCACATCTGAACGCACAGCAATGCCTGTCAGCTCAGAAACCAGCGCAGTTACCATACCAACACCTGCACTTGGACCATCTTTAGGTGTCGCGCCTTCAGGGACGTGAATATGGATATCTCGATTATTTGAAAATTCTTCGTCAATACCTAGTGAATTGGCACGGCCTCGGACAACTGTCAGTGCCGCCTGAATCGATTCCTGCATGACATCACCAAGGGAGCCCGTCTTAATGACTTTGCCGGTTCCCTTAACCGAGGAAGCTTCGATGGTGAGGATCTCGCCGCCAACCTGAGTCCAGGCCAGGCCTGTTACCTGACCAATACGATTGGTTTCTTCGGCAACACCATAGGTAAATTTCTCAACCCCAAGGAAATCTTCAAGATTTTTCGAGGCAATCGACACCGATTTCGGTTTGTCCAACCGACTGTTCTGCTTCACAACTTTGCGGCAAAGCTTGGCTATTTCACGATCAAACCCGCGGACTCCGGCTTCTTTGGTGTAATGCTGGATCATACTTCTCAGGGCGTCAGTCTCGACCTTGATCTCATCTTTTTTCAGGCCGTTGGCCTTGGCTTGTCTTGGGAGGAGATAACGCTCTGCAATTGCGATTTTTTCATCCTCGGTATAGCCCGGCAGTCGAATAACCTCCATACGATCAAGAAGAGGCCCTGGAATATTCATGGAGTTTGCAGTGCAAACGAACAGAACCTCGGAGAGGTCGTAGTCGACTTCGAGATAGTGGTCGTTAAATGAATTATTTTGTTCTGGATCAAGCACTTCCAGCAATGCAGATGCAGGATCACCCCTAAAGTCCATGCCCATTTTGTCAATTTCGTCCAGCAGAAACAGCGGGTTTTTAACTTCAACTTTCGCTAATTTCTGGGCAATTTTTCCTGGCATGGAGCCGATATAGGTGCGTCTGTGCCCGCGAATCTCTGCTTCATCGCGCACGCCGCCTAACGACATACGAACAAATTTTCGATTTGTCGCTTTGGCAATTGACTCACCCAGCGAGGTTTTCCCTACCCCGGGAGGACCAACCAGACAAAGAATCGGCCCCTTAAGCTTCTTAACGCGTTTTTGTACTGCCAGAAACTCAAGGATACGCTCCTTAACTTCTTCGAGGCCATGATGGTCTTCTTCAAGAATCTTTTCAGCCTGCTCCAAATCATGCCTGAGGCGGGTTTTCTTGTGCCAGGGCACTGACACCATCCAGTCGATGTAATTTCGCAGCACAGACGCTTCAGCAGACATGGGCGACATCATTTTCAGCTTGCCAAGCTCGGTAAGTGCTTTTGTCTCGGCAGCAGTCGGCATTTTTGCCGATTTAATTTTTTCTTCGAGTTCGTCAAGCTCATTGGAGCCATCAATATCCCCGAGCTCTTTCTGAATCGCTTTCATTTGCTCATTCAGATAGTACTCGCGCTGACTTTTTTCCATCTGCTTTTTAACGCGGGAGCGGATTTTCTTTTCCACTTGCTGAACATCGGCTTCTATATCGAGCATCGCCAATACCCGCTTAGCTCGCTCTACAACGTCCGGCGTCTCAAGCACTTCTTGCTTTGCAGCCAGTTCCACAGATAAATGCATTGCCACGCTATCGACAAGCACGGGTAAGCGCTTGATGTCATTAAGGGATGCCAGGACTTCTCTTGGGATTTTTTTGCTGGTCTCCGCGTAGGTAGCCAGCTCTTCCTTCAAAGCCCTGAGAAGTACTTCTGCCTCTTTTTCTACAGGCTGGCTTTCTTCCAATACTTGATATCCGGCTGCGAGATATTGGTCGTCGACAAATTGAATATTTTCCAGACTAACCCGCTCTTGTCCTTCCACCAGTATTTTCAACGTTCCGTCTGGCAGCTTGAGCATCTGTAATATGTTGGCAAGGGTCCCTGTATCGTAGAGATCTTCATCCGCCGGATCATCCACATCAGACTCATGCTGGGCAACAAGCAACAATTGCTTGTTGGTTTGATCGACGGCCATCTCAATGGCTTGCACGGACTTTTCTCGCCCAACAAACAAGGGAATTACCATCTCAGGGAAAACAACGACATCCCGAAGCGGTATGAGGGGCAAACTTTCATCAACAGAAAACGGAAACTTATTCATGCAAACTCTAGACCTTTAAATCTTGCGTACTACTAGAGAATATTGGGGTAGCAGCACTGTATTACAAGTGCTGCTTTTGAGAAACAACAGGGAAATCAGTCTTCAGAGCTGGCTTGTGCCTGACCGGAAGTCTCATATACCAGAATAGGGTCGCTTTCTCCCTTGATGACACTGGCGTCAATAACGACCTTAACGACGTCTGGCAGGGATGGTATTTGATACATGGTATCCAGCAGCACTGACTCAAGGATTGAGCGCAGTCCACGTGCGCCGGTTTTTCTTTCGAGTGCTTGCTCGGCGATGGCCTTGAGGGCATCTTCCCGGAAATCCAGCTCAACACTCTCCATATCAAACAATTTTGCATACTGTTTGGTCAGGGCATTGTTGGGCTCTGTCAGAATACGTATCAACGCATCTTCATCCAATTCTTCGAGTGTGGCTATTACAGGCAGTCGACCAATAAATTCAGGGATTAACCCGTATTTAATCAAGTCGCCGGGCTCAACACTGCTGAACACTTCGCCCAGGCTCTTGGATTCATGCTTGCCTTTAACTTCAGCGGAAAATCCAATACCACCTTTTTCAGTACGGTCTCGGATGACTTTATCCAGGCCGGCAAATGCGCCGCCACAGATAAAGAGGATATTAGAGGTGTCTACCTGAAGAAATTCTTGCTGCGGATGTTTGCGTCCACCTTGTGGAGGGACTGAGGCAACGGTGCCCTCAATCAATTTAAGTAAGGCTTGCTGCACACCTTCACCAGAGACATCCCTGGTGATTGACGGGTTGTCTGATTTTCGCGAAATCTTGTCGATTTCGTCTATATAAACGATGCCTTGCTGTGCTTTCTCAACATCGTAGTCACACTTCTGCAGCAGTTTTTGAATGATATTTTCAACATCTTCGCCCACATAACCCGCTTCAGTCAGCGTGGTTGCGTCGGCAATGGTGAAGGGCACATTGAGAAGCCTTGCCAAGGTTTCAGCCAGCAACGTCTTACCACAGCCCGTTGGACCAATCAGAAGAATATTACTTTTGCCAAGCTCAACGTTAGCATCAGAAGATTTTGTAGGTGTACGAAGACGCTTGTAATGATTGTAAACAGCAACCGAAAGGACTTTTTTGGCCTGATCCTGACCAATTACGTAATCCCCGAGGATTTCCTTGATCTCTTTAGGCGTGGGAAGTTTTGTCTCTCCAGTCGCTGCTTCGCCTTCCTCAATCTCTTCACGAATGATGTCATTACAGAGATCAACACACTCGTCGCATATGAATACGGAAGGGCCCGCGATTAGCTTGCGCACATCGTGCTGACTCTTGCCACAAAAGGAGCAATAGAGCAGCTTGTTTTCTTCGTTGTTGCCTTTTTCTTTATCGGACATGAATATTGCAGGAAAAGTCTTTATATACGGCTTCTACGCTATAGCAAAGCACGGAATGTGTAAACCCAAACTAACGCTTGGTAACGATCTGGTCAATTAGGCCATATTCTTTGGATTCTTCTGCATTCATGAAACGATCCCGTTCTGTATCCAGAGAAATTTGCTCCACCGATTGACCGGTATGCTGAGCCATCAATTGATTCAGTCGCTCACGAATTTTCAGAATCTCTTGAGCATGAATATGAATATCGGAAGCCTGACCCTGGGCACCACCACTTGGCTGGTGAATCATGACGCGGCTATTAGGCAAACAAAAACGCTTCCCTTCCGCGCCGGCAGTCAACAGGAATGCGCCCATGCTGCAAGCTTGGCCGATACACATGGTGCTGATATCAGGCTTGACGAATTGCATGGTGTCGTAAATAGACATGCCCGCTGTAACGGAACCACCAGGCGAATTGATATATAGGTGAATATCCTTGTCTGGATTTTCAGATTCCAAAAACAACAATTGGGCAACCACAAGGTTAGCCGAATGATCATCCACCGGGCCAACAAGGAAAATAACCCGCTCACGTAAGAGACGAGAATAAATATCGTATGAACGCTCTCCTCGCGAAGATTGTTCAACAACAATCGGCACCATACCAAGCCCTTGAGGGTCAACGGACTCGGTCTGACTGCCCATATGAACAGATTGGATATATTTGGCGCTCATTACTTCTCCTGATTATTTAGCCCACATCAACACTATACTTTCAGCCGCGATTGCTGAAAACATAATAATGGAGAAACAGGTTTAGTTTTTCGCCATGAGCTCGGTGTAACTAAGCTTCACAGGCGTTGCTTTTGCCAGGCCTGATATGTGCTCCACAACGCGATCTTCAAGCACCTTCATTTGAACGCTATTGAGCAGGTTTTCATTACTATAGTAGTACTGCTCTACTTGTTGTGGGTCTTCGTAGCCAGCGGCCATTTTTGATATTTCTTCTTTAACAGAATCTGCGTCTGCCGTTATGTTTTCTTTTTTAACCAGCTCAGACATCAGCAGGCCTAGTTTGACCCGCTTGGTAGCTTGCTCAACAAAAGGCTCATCAGGAAGCTGGCTCAGGTCCAGGTTCTCGCCTCCACCGTATTGTTGAAACATTTCTTGTTTGGCCCTGTTAATTTCTTCCTTAACCATGGCTTGGGGCATGTCAAACTCATGCAAGTCACACAAGGCGTCCATCACCTGATTTTTCTTGAATTGAAGCTTTTTCTTTTCCAGCTCGCGCTCCATATTTGAACGAACTTCTGCCTTTAGCGCTTCAATGTCACCGTCTTCAATACCAAAATTGGCAATGAAGTCTGCATCAATTTCCGGCAGCACCTGCTCTTTCACTTCTTTTAATGTGATGGCAAATACCGCGTCTTTTCCTTTCAGGTTTTCGGCCTGGTAATCTTCGGGGAAGGTTACTTCAACATTGCGAGATTCACCCGCCTTCATACCGACAATTCCTGACTCAAATCCTGGAATCATTTGACCACTGCCAAGCTCCAGACTAGAACCCTCAGCTTTGCCGCCTTCAAACTCTTCCCCGTCGATGCTGCCGACAAAGTCAATAACCACGGTATCGCCTTCTTTAGCCGCACGATCCACTGTTTCAGATGTTGCGTTCTGCTTGCGAAGCGTTTCTAACATTTCGTCAACATCAGAATCGTTTACTTCGGTTTCGGCTGTTTCGATTTTAATTTTGGACACGTCACCCAATTCAACTTCTGGATAAACTTCAAATACCGCTGTGTAGCTAAACTCATCCGCATCTTTGGCTGGTTCATCCATTTCTTCGATGATTGGCTGGCCTGCAGGGCGGATTTCTTTTTCAGCAAGTGCCTCACCGTAACTTTTATTCACCAGCTCACCCAGTACTTCCTGGCGAACACCGGCGCCGAAGCGCTGCTCTAAAACGCTCATCGGGACTTTACCTTTACGGAAGCCTTTAATTGAGACCGTTTTTTGCGCTTTTTTCAGGCGCTCAGAGACTTGCTGGTTGAGATCAGCTGCGGGCAGGCTTACCGTCATACGACGTTCCAAACCAGTAGTAGCTTCGACTGATACTTGCATTATTATCCTCACGAAAAATCGAATACTGACTGCAAAATATGGTGCGAAAGGAGAGACTCGAACTCTCACGTCTTGCGACACTGGAACCTAAATCCAGCGCGTCTACCAATTCCGCCACTTTCGCACTTTATGCAGTCTATGTCGGGCTCCGGGCCATTTTAAACACAACCCAAGCCCTGAAAGGGGGCGCGATTTTGCCACAGAGAAAGGAAGGCTTCAATTGATTTGGCTCGTGGCAGACATTTAATAATCTTTAGGGGAA
>JAURLY010000074.1 GCA_030830945.1 Gammaproteobacteria bacterium
GTGGTCTGCGAGGTGGCACCGTAAAATCCAGTATTGGTCTAGGCATGTTATTGATGGACGGTATAGGCGATACCTTGAGAGTTTCCTTGGCGGCTGATCCTGTGGAAGAAGTAAAAGTGGGCTGGGATATGCTCAAAAGCCTCAAGTTGCGATCTAAAGGTGTTAACTTCATTGCTTGTCCAAGCTGCTCCAGACAGAACTTTGATGTCATTAAAACCATGAACGAGCTGGAAATGCGTCTCGAAGATATTGATACGCCAGTCGATGTAGCGGTTATTGGTTGCTATGTAAATGGCCCGGGGGAGTCCAAGGAAGTCGAGATTGGCGTGACCGGATCTTCGCCCCAAAGTTTGATTTACATTGATGGCAAGCCGCATCACAAGGTTGATTCCAGTAAGGTGCTGGATGAAATGGAATCCCTTATACGTGCCCGGGCAGCCCAAAAAGCCAAACAAAAACAAGAGCTTGATGAGAAGTTAATTGCATCAAGCGGCCATTAAATGATTCAAGACTGAACCTGTGTCCAAAATTCAATCCATTCGCGGCATGAATGATTTAGTGCCGCCGCAGTCGGCTCGTTGGCAAATAGTGGAAGCCATCGTCGCCGATGTTCTCTGTCAGTACGCTTTTCAGGAAGTACGTTTCCCCATTTTGGAAAAAACTGAATTATTTCAGCGAACCATCGGTGAAGTAACAGATATCGTTGAGAAGGAGATGTACAGCTTTGAGGATCGCAATGGCGATAACCTTACGTTGCGCCCTGAGGGCACCGCTGGATGCGTTCGCGCATGCATTCAAAACGGATTGCTGGATCGCTCCCAGCGCCTTTGGTACACCGGGCCCATGTTTCGCCATGAGCGCCCTCAGAAAGGTCGTTTGAGACAGTTCCACCAATTTGGTGTTGAAGTGTTCGGTATAGAAGGCCCTGATGTTGATGCAGAGTTGATAGCCGTGACAGCGAGGATTTGGGCTGAACTGGGTGTGGCAGATGCGGTCACCCTGGAGCTCAATTCCCTTGGAACCGCAGAATCCCGTTTAGCCCACCGGGAAGCACTGGTGGAATACCTAAAAAAGGTTCGTGATCAGCTGGATGAAGACAGTTTGCGACGACTTGAGACCAACCCTCTTAGGATTCTGGACTCCAAGAATCCCGAAATTCAAAAGCTTATAGCAGATGCTCCAAGCCTAATGGAGTTCACGGATGAGGATTCGAAGGAACACTTTGAGCAACTTAAATCTCATCTTGATAATCTCGGCATAGCTTATCGCGTAAATACCAATCTCGTTCGAGGATTGGATTATTACAGCCGAACGGTTTTTGAGTGGGTAACAGATAGGCTCGGAGCGCAGGGAACGGTTTGCGGTGGTGGTCGTTATGACGGACTTGTCGAACAGCTTGGCGGGCGAGCAACACCTGCGCTTGGTTTTGGCATGGGCATAGAGCGCCTGATCTTATTGGTGGAAGAAGTGAATCCAGGATTGTTTTCAGAAGAATCAGAAGCCGATATATATGTCATTTATGACGAAATTGCTGCGTCGGAAGCTCTGCGTCTGGCTGAACAGGTTCGGGACGAAATACCTTATCTTCGTGTCCAATACCACTGTGGTGGTGGCAGTTTTAAAAGCCAGTTCAAGAAAGCTGATAAAAGCGGTGCCAACGTTGCCCTCATTTTAGGCGGCAATGAAATGCAATCGGGCGAAGTAACAATGAAGTATTTAAGAGATGATCGCGAGCAGGAGACTCTGTCTCTAGAGGACTTATGTGAAAGGTTGCGTTCTGATTAGGTCGCAAGCATCATAGCGACCTTTTTCATGGCCTGAGATTTTGTCTCAGGCCGAATTTATTTATTTTGCAGGGTTTTTCAGCCCGTCAAAGGTTAGCCTTTGGAGATAATTTTGTGAGTGATATTCGTTCAGAAGAACAAGAACAACTTGAAGCAATAAAATATTGGTTTAAGCAGAATGCTTTTGCCATTTTGGGCGCATTGCTCGTGGCTAGCGGTATATTTTACGGGCCGGATTTATACAAGTCGTACAAAAACAGCAAAATTTGGCCTGTTTCAGATATGTACACTGAGTTAAATGCGGCTTTATCCCAAGCTTCTGTAGCCCCCGAAATTACCGAGCAACAGATGTCAGTAGTGAGGGAACTAACTGACTCCCTGGTACAGAACTATCCGGATACCCATTACGCTTTTCTTGCCAGCCTGGCGGATGCGGGGTTAAACGTGCAGCAAGGCAATTACTCGATCGCCAAAGAGCGACTGGAGTGGGCAGTGCAACAAGCCGAAGCAGTTGCAGATTTGCAATTAGCCAACTATCGCCTCGCTTTGGTTGAAGCCCAGCTGGGCGAGACAGATGCAGCACTGGATCGATTGTCTGGCGCCAACCCCCAATTTGCGCCACTTTACGCTGCAGCCAGAGGTGATATTTGCGCCACCCTTGGACAGCGTGATCAAGCGATAAGTGCTTATGAAGAGGCTCTTGTAGGAATGGCTGGGGAAAACTCAGTCCAAAGCAATACGGTTCAGCTTAAATTAAACGGTTTGCGCACTGGCGCCGGTGCGATCACGCAAGAATAAACTTTTACATAAATTAATGGTCCCAAGAGTCGACATTTCCCTTCGTATAAAAAAGAAGCAAGCACAGGATCCCAAGATGAGCTATTTGAAACACCTCCTTCTGCTGCCAACATTGTTGGTGCTTGCCTCTTGTAGCTTTTTTGGCTCAGGCGATCTGGATCTTACAGAGCCGGTTGATCTGGAGAATTTTGACGAGCAGATCAGAATTAATCGCGTCTGGCGCCATGATATTGGCAAAGGCCCAGGAGATATTCATCCAGTTGTATATCCTGCAATCGATGGCAATCAACTGTTTGTTGGAGATCATGCGGGACAAGTTACCGCAATAGACCTAACCACAGGTAGGCGCCTTTGGCGCGCAGAAATTGATGATGTAGAGATCACAGGAGCCACCGGGGCAGGCGGAGACATCGTCGTCGTTGGTACCAATGAAGGTGAAGTGATTGCACTCAGTCAAGCAGATGGCAGTGAGCTATGGCGTACCAAGGTATCCAGCGAAGTACTCACTGCACCAGCGACCAACGGCAACGTTGTGGTAGTTGTCAGTGTTGATGGGAAAGTGCGCGGTCTTAGTGCCACTGACGGATCCGAGATGTGGCTGGCTGACTCAATATTGCCGCTTCTTTCGGTAAGAGGTAATGCGCCTCCACTAATAGTTAGCAGTTTGCCTGGCCCAAATTTTGCCGGGTTGCCAGTGGTTTTTATTGCCCAGGACAGTGGCAAGGTTGCTGCTTACAGTTTGCGTGACGGCATTCAAATATGGGAAGCCAGGGTCGCGGTGCCCGAAGGTCAAACAGACCTGGAGCGAATGGTGGATATTGATGGCATTCCTCTTTATCACAGCGGCAGCCTTTACGCCGTGTCATACCAGGGCGGATTAATGGCCATAAATCCCCTAAATGGACAACCTGTATGGTTCCAGGATGCATCCAGTAATGTTGGCCCCAGTGCTTTTGCCGGAAGTTTGGTTATTACCCAGGATGACGGCACAGTGAAAGCATTTAATGCGTCTGCCGGCTCGGAGTTCTGGTCTACTGATGAATACGCCTACAGGGGATTAAATCAGTCTGTAACGACCAGTAACTATGTTGTATTTGCAGATTTTGAGGGTTATCTACATTTCTTGAGCCGCCGTACCGGGCAGACTGTCGGGCGTATCAAGGTAGATGGATCAGGTGTTCGATCACCGACTATGCTTTATAACGATCACTTCATTGTCCTGGATAATTCTGGTGACATTTCAGCGTATAGTGTGACCGAGCTCGACTAAACGCCCGAATAAAAAAACTATGATTCCTGTTATCGCACTTGTCGGCCGTCCAAACGTCGGCAAGTCTACCCTGTTTAATCGCCTTACCCGAACCAGAGAAGCCCTGGTAGCTAACTTTGCCGGTCTCACTCGTGATCGCAAGTATGGCGAAGCCATTTTGGCGGAAACCCGTTGTATCGTTATTGATACTGGTGGGATTACAGGTTTTGAAGAAGGCATCGAAGAAGCCATGGCCGAGCAGTCGTTAAAAGCGATAGACGAAGCAGATGCGGTGGTTTTCCTGGTAGATGCCCGTGAAGGGCTGACTGCGGATGATGAACGCCTGGCTACCGAATTGCGCAAAAAGAAAGAGAAAGTCTTCTTGGTCGCCAACAAGGTTGATGGTGTTGATGCCAACATGATTATTGGAGAATTCTATAGCCTTGGTTTAGGTGAGGTATATCAGATTAGTGCCAGTCATGGACGCGGCGTTAAACAACTGGAAGTGGATATAGCCCAAAGCTTTCCCGAAGCATTGCCCAGCGAGGAGCCAGAACCGGATGGTATCCGTATCGCTGTCATTGGTAGGCCTAATGTGGGCAAATCCACTCTGGTAAACCGATTGCTGGGTGAAGATCGAGTGGTTGTTTACGATCAGCCAGGCACTACCCGAGACAGTGTGTATATCGATTACGAGCGTAACGGTGAGGAATACATCTTGATAGACACCGCAGGTGTCCGGCGCAGGAAAAACGTCAAGCTTGCGGTCGAAAAATTCTCAATAGTGAAAACACTCAAGGCAATTGATGATGCCAACGTCGTGATTTTACTTATGGATGCCCAGGAGGGTGTTGTCGATCAGGATCTGCACTTAATGGGGCAGGTTATTCAATCAGGGCGCGCACTGGTTGTTGCCTTGAACAAGTGGGATGGCATGGACCCAGATGACCGTGGCTGGGTTAAAAGTGAATTGGATCGCCGTCTGCGCTTTATCGATTTTGCGGATATTCATTTTATTTCGGCGCTACACGGTACGGGTGTGGGGCATCTGTATGATTCCATCCACAAAGCCTATGAAAGTGCGACACATGTTATGTCGACGTCGCGCCTTACCCGAATTTTGGAAGATGCGATTTCCGAACATCCATTGCCTTTGGTGCGAGGCCGAAGGATTAAGCTTCGCTATGCGCATACTGGTGGTCATAACCCACCGATTATCGTTATTCATGGCAATCAGGTGAAAGATATACCTGGGCACTACGTCCGCTATCTCGAAAAGAAATTTCGTGATGTCCTGGGGCTTCACGGCACACCGGTAAAACTGGAGTTTCGTGCTGGTGAAAATCCGTTTGAAGGCAGAAAGAACAAGCTTACCCAGCGTCAAGTCATTAAAAAGCGACGCTTGATGAAACACGTCAAGAAAAAGAAATAACGTCCAAGACCAGTATGGTGTTTGGGCCCTGCCACTGTTTGTGGCAGGATTAACGACTGTTTTTCAGGGAAACCCTCATGGAAATGAACGAACTTGCCAGTCTGATTGCGCTTACCCTTGGGGTAGGCTGGGCCAGTGGAATTAACCTGTATGCAGCGGTTTTGGCCTTGGGGCTGGCTGGCGCAACGGGCTACGCAGATCTTCCCGAACAACTTGAAATTATTCAAGATCCCATGGTCATTATGGCTGCGGGAATAATGTATTTTGCCCAATTCACGGCCGACAAAATCCCTGGCGTAGATACCGGCTGGGATGCCCTCCATACGTTTATTCGTCTGCCGGCTGGAGCACTACTGGCTTCTGGTATGGTTGGCGATCAGGGTGCCGCGCTGCAATTGGCTGCGGGGCTAGTAGGCGGTAGCCTTGCTGCGGCTAGCCATGCCACCAAATCGGGAACGCGGGTGTTAATCAATACCAGCCCGGAACCTTTTAGTAATTGGGCGGCTTCTTTCACAGAAGACATAGCCGTATTTTCAGGTGTTTGGCTAATGCTTAATCATCCCTGGATTTATATAGGCTTATTGGTAATTTTCCTTTTATTGCTTATCTGGCTTCTACCCAAAATGTGGCGTGCAATCCGCTATTTCTTTGATCGATTGGCGGCATTCTTTGGCGGTGAAAAGCCGACGCCGCTGTCACCTGATGAAGCACATATTATTTCCCTGCCACACCGACCCGAACCCTGATTTATGACAGAAGGGCCGGAGAAGGATTATCAGCGGGCACGGTTGTCTGCGATGAACATGCTGGCTAGACGTGAGCAATCACGTAAAGAGCTGGAAAACAAACTCGGTACCCGTTTTGAAGCTGATGTAATTAACCGGGTTTTAGATGACCTGAAAAGTGAAGGTCTGCAGTCAGATCAACGTTTTCTGGAGAGCTTTGTCTCCTCCCGAATAAATCGTGGACAAGGGCCGTTAAAAATTTCCTATGAATTGCGTAACAAGGGCATTGCTATGGAAGCTATTGCAGATCAGTTAGAGCCATACGCTGAAAATTGGTTGGAGATAGCCAAATATGTTCTTGAGCGTAAATTTGGAGAAGAACCTCCCGCCGATTATAAAGAGCGGCAAAAGCGGCAACGTTTTATTGCCAGTCGTGGTTTCCCCAACGATGTCTGCTATAAACTTTTTGACTAAAACTTAAGTTCGAATTCATCGGCGTCTTGCCATACCGGGAATTTGGTTTTGAATTCATGCAATGCTTCCGCATCCAATTGTTCTGTTTGAACAAATGGAATACCGGGTTGGTCGTCAATTAGCAAATTGCCTTTAAAATCCACCAGCATGGAATCACCTCCATACTCAACACCGTTGCCATCCGTTCCAATACGGTTGACACCGGCGACATAGGCTTGATTTTCGACAGCTCGTGCCTGCAAAAGAAGACGCCATGGATTTCGTCTTGCCGCTGGCCAATTCGCCACACAAAGAAGAAGATCGTAGTCATTTTGATTTCGGCAAAAAACCGGAAAACGCAAGTCGTAGCAGGTGGTTAATAGTATTTTCCAGTCCAGATAATTGATCACAACACGTTTGTCGCCCGCTCTGTAATGTTCGTGTTCGCCGCCCATCTGAAACAAATGACGTTTATCGTAAAACTCTATGGTGCCGTCGTGACGGGCAAATAGCTGACGATTTGTGTGCGAGCCATCCGGGTGTAATGCAGCAATGCTGCCAGCGATGGCGCATTTACATTCTTCTGCAAGACCAAGCATCCATTCGCCAGTGACACTAGGTGATGCACATTCCGGCATTTCTTCAGGGTGCATGGTAAACCCTGAAGTAAACATTTCTGGCAGGACAATGAGCTCGGTTTTTCCTTTAAGTGGTTTAATTAGTTTTGACAGGTTTTCCCTATTTTTTTCGGGCTCATGCCATACCAAATCGGTCTGTATCAGACTGATTCGCATGTTGCGAACAGGGCTGGTGGCAAGGTCTGGCACATTTTCGGGCGCAGACGGTTGGTTGATATCGTCTGGATCTACCATGCTGCTTCATTCTTTATATTGGTGCGAATATTAGTGCGACTATAGTCGGACTTGCAGGGAACTGCCAATAGTGATGAAAAGGTTTGTGCTGTTCGGGCTGCATAAAAAAAAGTGATAGCGTAGAATTGCCAGCCTTTATTACCTGCCTCGATCAATAGGCTCGTTGGAAATAACCTGGTCAGAATTTATGCTTGATAAACGACTTCTATCTATGCTGGTTTGCCCAGTGAGCAAAGCCCCGCTGGAATATGACCGGGAGCGCTCTGAGCTTGTCTGTCGTGCCAGCGGTTTAGCCTACCCAATTCGTGACGGGATTCCGGTGATGCTTGAGTCCGAAGCGCGAAAACTAACCGCGGAAGAGCAACTAAAAACCAACAAGGGGTCTGATTTCAGCAATAAGCAATGAGCGAAGCCAGCATTTTTACCAAAATTATTCGTCGTGAGATCCCTGCCGAGATACTCTTTGAAGATGACCTGTGTATTGCTATCAGAGACATACAGCCCAAAGCGCCCACGCATGTCCTGCTAATACCAAAACAAGAGATCCCTCGCCTGGTTGATGCCGACCCTGAACATCAGTCACTTCTCGGCCATTTGCTACTGGTTGCCGGAAAAGTAGCTACTCAGTTAGGTATTGGAGAGGCTTTTCGCTTGATCATCAATAACGGTGAAGGTGCCGGACAAACTGTTTTCCACCTGCATATGCATATTATGGGAAACAAAAAATACACAGAGGATAGTCTGGATTTTTAATGTATATATAGAAAATTGATTTGAATAAAATTCAAAAATAACAAAGACTTACTCCTGATAATTTGACCAATTTAATAATATCGAATGAAAAGCGCTGAAATCCGCTCCGCCTTCCTGAATTTCTTTAAGGGCAAGGGCCATGAAATAGTCCCCTCCAGCTCACTTGTGCCCGGGAATGACCCTACCTTGCTGTTTACCAACGCGGGTATGGTTCAGTTTAAAGATGTATTTCTCGGGGCTGAAAAACGTCCATACAGTCGTGCGACCAGCTCCCAGCGGTGTGTGCGTGCTGGAGGCAAGCACAATGATCTGGA
>JAURLY010000075.1 GCA_030830945.1 Gammaproteobacteria bacterium
GATGAAGGGACAGCTGACCGTGAGATGCCCTATGAGGATCCCTTGTCAGAGTCCGATCAGGTCGATCAGATCCTTGCCGATGCTGGTGAGTATTCAGGTGAGAATGACTTTGATGTTGCGCCTGAAGACAGTGAATCTCTGGCAACCGAAAAAACAGAAGACAACCAGGGCGATAGTACTTCATGAGCCAAACTCCCCCGGCAGGTGAAAAGTTACAGAAAATTCTTGCGTCTAGAGGAATGGGTTCAAGGCGTGAAATTGAACGCTGGATAGAGGATGGTCGCGTTGCAGTTAATGGCAAGACAGCGACCTTGGGCGACCGGGCTCTGCCTGATGATCGAATTGAAGTCGATAAAAAAAATGTCGATCTGAAAGCCCAGACCCATCGTGTGCTCATTTACAACAAACCAGAGGGTGAAGTTGCCACGCGCAAAGATCCCGAAGGTCGCCCGACCGTTTTTGATCGATTGCCCAGAATAGACAACCAGCGCTGGATTAACGTGGGTCGCCTCGATATTAATACATCTGGCTTGATGCTTTTTACTACGGATGGCGAATTGGCGAACAAACTGATGCATCCCTCGTCAAATATTGATCGGGAATATTTGGTCCGGCTATTTGGAGAAGTTACCGACGAAATTGTGCAAAGGCTTCTCAGTGGAGTTGAGCTTGAAGATGGGCCAGCACGTTTTAGTGATGTTGTTGAAAATGAAGAGGATTCTGGTCAGAACCGATGGTATACCGTCTGTCTAATGGAAGGTAGAAACAGGGAGGTCAGACGCTTATGGGAATCCCAGGGTATCAAAGTTAACCGCCTAAAACGGGTACGATTTGGCCCCGTGTTTTTACCTAGCTATCTTCGAACAGGTCAATGGGTAGATATGGATGTTGCGGAAACCAAAAGCCTTTATCGGCAATGTGGCTTGCGAACCCCGGAGTTAAACATGAGGCAACCCCGAGAAAGAGTTAAATCAAAACGGCAAGAGCAAAAGCTCCGGTCTGGTGGAAGGTCAGCAAATCGGCATTAACAACATTAGAGGCCGCTTATCATGAAGAAAATACTATTTGTCGTGGTCATAGTGGCGCTGGTGGCACCTTTGTTCATAAAGGGGCTAGATGGCAACCCCATCATGGACTTTTCAGATTGGCTTCCTTCTCAACCTGAAGCTTTGGACGCAGCAGCTCCGGTTCAATACTTTCGCTACCGTGACTCCTAAGGAAATTGGCAATATACAGATCGTCCACCTGCGGGTGTTGAGTATGAGATGGTTGAAGTAAACACCTCGACTAACAATATGGATGCAACCCCCTTGCCGCAGGCTCCATCTGAATCGTTAGCAGGACAGCCCGCACCAGGCGTTGCTGGTTATGTGCAAAACCTGCAAAACGCAAAACAGGAGGCGGAGCAAGTTCAACAAGTGATGGATGACCGGGAAGCACAGCTCGAAGAAATGCTAAAACAAAGTCAGTAACCTGGGCCAAAAACACTGTGTAAATTAACAGTATTCTGTGCTCTAATTGTTGATGTTAGCTGAGGACAGACTCATTAATACCCATACCAGTCAGAGTAGTGTCAGAATTCTTGGGGTTGATCCGGGATCACTTAAGACCGGTTTTGGTGTCATCGACTATCATCGTGGCAAATATAGCTATGTAACCAGCGGGATTATTCGTATTGCGGCGCTACCTCTGCCCGAGCGACTCGCCGTTATTTCTCGGGGGATCAGCCAGATTATTAAAGATCATGCGCCTCAGGTTGCGGCAGTCGAAGATGTTTTTTTTGCCCGGGATCCACGAGCAGCCTTGAAACTTGGGCAAGCGCGCGGAGCAGCAATTACGGCCGCTGTGATTTCTGATTTGGCTGTGAGTGAATACGCGCCGAGACTTATTAAACAGTCCGTAGTTGGAACAGGCTCGGCCGATAAAGATCAGGTTCAATTTATGGTAAAAAAAATGCTTAGCCTGAATGGGGAACTGAAAGAAGATGCAGCCGATGCCCTGGCGGTAGCGATATGTCATGCTAACCACATTGGGCGTCCGGTTTAATGAAAGTGCTGAAAGCGTGAATAACTCGGGAATCAAACAGTGATAGGAATGCTGCAAGGGGCAGTCATTGATCGAGAAGACAATCAGGTAACCCTGATGGTGGCTGGTGTTGGGCACGAAGTACTTTGCACATTAAATGCCCTGAGCCTTGCCTCGGCGAACAAAACCGATTTGTGTCTATGGACACATTTGGTCGTGCGTGAAGATCTGCTTCAACTTTACGGCTTTGGTGACAAAGAGGAAAGGGCCCTTTTCCGCGAGCTGATAAGAATTTCAGGTATTGGCCCCAAAGTGGCTCTGGGTATTCTTTCAGGTATGGACTCGCAGGGACTGATTAGGGCAATACAAAAAGGAGATTCCACCGTTTTGACTCGTTTGCCTGGTATAGGTAAAAAAACAGCAGAGCGCCTTGTTGTTGAGATGCGAGGTCGTCTGGATGATTGGCAGTCTGGCGAAGCGGATTCAGCCCCTCTGGCTGGCCATAGTCGTAAAATCGATGTAAGCGGTGAAGCAGAACAAGCCCTGATATCGCTAGGTTACAAGCCATTGGAAGCCGCGAGGATGATTTCATCGGTGAACGCGACGGACGAAAGTAGCGTGGAAGAGATAATACGTGCGGCCTTACAGTCGCGTTTGAAATTGTCATGAGGCTACCAAGCAAATGATAGAGGAAGACCGCCTGATTTCTCCCCAGTTAGACGGCCGCGAAGAGCAGCTCGACAGGGCAGTTCGACCCTCGCGCCTATCTGAGTACATCGGACAATCTGCAGTAAAAGAGCAAATGGAGATTTTTATCTCGGCCGCGCGCAATCGGCAGGAGCCACTGGATCATACGTTGGTTTTTGGCCCTCCCGGTCTTGGCAAGACGACACTGGCAAATATCATTGCTGAGGAAATAGGGGGGCAGTTGAAAACAACCTCCGGTCCGGCACTGGAAAAAGCTGGAGACTTAGCCGCCATGCTTACTAATCTGGAAGCTGGAGATGTATTGTTTATTGATGAAATTCATCGGCTTAGTCCTGCGATTGAAGAGATCCTGTACCCGGCTATGGAAGACTTTAGTCTTGATATAGTTATAGGCGAAGGTCCTGCAGCCAGATCGATTAA
>JAURLY010000076.1 GCA_030830945.1 Gammaproteobacteria bacterium
CGGCGATTGAGGGAAAAATCGAGTTCAAGGGTATCTTTGTGTTGGATGGCATACTCAATGGCGACCTCAAGGGCAAGGCCTACGAACAAACAACGGCGGTGGTGAGCTCGCGAGGAAAAATCAACGGCAATATTATTTGCACGAATGCAGTTGTTGCGGGAACCGTCTTGGGTGATATCCGGGCACAATCGCTGGAACTACACGCTGGCGCCAAAGTTCTGGGCGATATGTACTATGACACGCTCCAGGTCGATCCCACTGCCGAAATCAACGGCAAATTCATCCCACAGGAGCCCCCCTCCAAATCTGGCGATGCCGAAACCTCATCGGATACGCAAAGCAGCGCGGGACTGAGTAAAGCGGTCAGCAAGCTACGCTGGTAAGTTTGGCGATGGATTGGGTCAAACTTGAGTTAATCATCGAACTGATTATCGTTTTCTCCGCACCCCCGGTTTATCAGTACTATCTTTGGCGACGCGGTAAAACCACGCCAGCGCAGCTGAAAAAAACCCTCAAAATCTTCCTGCCTTTTTACGTAGGCATCGTTGCAATTCTGATTGCGTGGGTAAATAACTAAAGGCGTGATTCCCACCCCTTACTGCACCACCCAATGCGGATACCCGTACACCGCAAGCCAAACTTCGGTTTTTAGTCCTTCATATAGGCGAACGACAACGGCCAGCCTCTGAACTTCACCGGAAGCCTGACGGTGCTTCAGCGGCCACCCCGGTCATTTGCCTCTCACCCTTGTGGATCCTTACCGAGGCCGATGAGAGCAATCGACCAGCAACCGGCTAATAGGTCTTAAGCAGTCCAAATTCCCGAAACGTTCTCAGCTGACAAATCACGCCGCATCCAAGGCATCGCCTCAAATTTAGGCAAATTATCAACAAAGCCTATTCTATCGCCACCAAAGCACAGAATATTGATTATTTGTTTAATTTATTCTCAGTAATTTCTTGATTGTTGTAGTTTTATTTTGATTTATGTAAAAATAGTATGGACACAATGTTTACTTGTGCTACTATTCGGTCAGAATTTAAACCAATGACCCACAAACCCTCAGGAGCTAATTATGTTTCGTACCCTTTTAGTCGCAACCAGTCTTTTGGCTGCAAACGTGTCAATCGCTGCTGCTTCCGATGAGCAGGCAACACTGACCGATAACGAACCCGTCATGGTAGTAGCCGGCGCTGGAAACAGCTGGACCGTTATTTCGATGGAAAACAGCAAGCAAATGTCCAAGGTTCGCAAGTTCTTTGACATGGGTGCAAGTGGCGTCCAGCAAATCGATTACGTTGTGAGCTGCAAAGACAAATCCATTGCTTTGGTTGACTTCCAGGTATTTCAGTCCATCGAAAATGCGCCATCGGGTCCGATGGCAGTACCTTCGTATGATGACCTGAGTTTCTACATGCCCAAGCTGGACATCGACCGTAATGTCGCGAACACCGCATGCGACAAGCGGCTCGCACAGTCTGAGACAACCCAGACAAATTAATTGCTGAACTCGGGGTCGACCAGGCCCCGCGGGGTTTGTGTTTAGTCCCGCCGGTATTGACCTGAATCAGAACTGATACAGGTCAGTTCCGGCGGGATTTTTCATTTGGTAGAAACATTTTCATCGACAAGGTCACCTGCCGAAATACCCACCACTGACAAGGCGACGTAAGGCATTCTGGTTTTTACCCGTCACAAAAGATCGCTATCTGCACTGGATCAGTTGAGATTTGCCTTGCCGTAGGCACTTTCCATGGTGCTGAGCAGATACAATCGAATCCATCGCGGTGTGAACTGGCAGCCGCACACGGTCACTACAGGGGAAATCGTTCAAATTTTCCTTACAGGGCCCACCACAATGGTCTGTCAAACCCGGGTTTTTGTCTTCTTTCTTGCACTTTTTGTCGGCGCTTGCGCCACGCCTGAGTACCAACAAGCGCGTAGCCAGTGTGAGGGCGAGGGACTTCACCTTTACCCTTTGGTGCATCAGCCACAGGTTTTTCGCCGAAGTCGGGTTGTGGAAGTGCCAGACGGATCAACCATCTGCGAAACCCAAAGCGTTCAAAACAAGGAAAAGCGAACCGAGATGTCATCCGTTCGCAGCGTTTGCCGGCCAGGCATGAAGCCGGTCACGGAGTACTACGACGAGACCGTTATGGTTGATGTAAACCGCGGTGCGCGGGATGCACATGTCGACCAATGTGCGGGTAAACTGTGTCTGCAGCGATACGGAAATATAAAATGCAAAGTCTGACAAGACTCTGCTCTATTCTACGGTCGGCATAATCGTCACTGCTTCGTTCGGGCAAACGCTTGTATGAGCCAAGCCTGTTATCCGGAAATTGGCCACGACATAACGATAACCGTGTTGCAAATTCTTGGAAGACGTTGAACAACCCGTTTTTTATGATGACACATGAAATCAAAATTACTCCGTAATCCTTTAGCGAACAGCGTTATTCTTGTGGGCATGCTGGCATCGACCGATGCCATGTCGGCGCTGACCATTCTGGCGGAAACACGAGAAGGACTGATCTATATCGATCAAACAAGCATAGAAAAAAACCCCAGCACGCAGAAGGTCGCCATCACCCAAGATTTTCATGAGATGCAAACGCTAGGTACGCATGAATATCTGAGCTCAAGAAGCCGGTATGAAATTGACTGTCCGGGTAAAAAGCTTCGTCAGATTCGGATAGAGATTTTTCCCCAGAATATGGCCATGGGTGGCCTCTTGCAGGATGATTCACAAACTCAGGCATGGACTACGCCCGAGCAGGGAAAACTGCAGTCATTAGTCTGGAGTGCACTCTGCGGTAAACCTTGAATCACTTTGCAAAATCTTAGGAAGCGCTGATTAAATAAATGCGGAAACTTTTGTGGCTGGATAAATGGCGCCAAGACCTTGATTTTATTGATCCCCGCATCGCACAGCTGCGCTGGCTCGCGAAAAACGTGGATTTATCAACGTCTCCCTTACTGATGATTTTTCAAATAATTGATCACCCACTCGGCGTCGCTATCACTTGGAAAAATCGGGTAGTGCACGGCCTCTATCACCCCAGCGTTTGCGATCAGCGTAACGCGTTTTAGTAAGGTCATACCTGCGGCCACAAACGTAGGCAGATTCAGTGCCTTTTGAAATTGATAATTGATATCACTGACCACTGAAAATGGCAGGTGCAGTCTTTCCGCCATCTCACGCTGATACTCGGGACTTTGTACACTCAGGCCGATCACCTCTGCGCCGAGTGCCTGAAGTTCCTGATAGTGGTCTCGAAACGCACAAGTTTACGGCGTACAGCCTCTCGCACCGGGAATCGCATCCCATCCCTCAGGCAAGGACACACCAGGTTGACCCGTCATTGGATAGCAATAGATGACCACTCGACCCCTGACATCACCGATGGCAATTAGCTTTCCTTGTGTCGACTGCAAGCTTATTTTCGGGAGCATGAGACCCTTGAGGTGATCGGCAGCGCCATCATCCTGCGGTACGGGTAGATTATCCGGGAGTTGGCTCAGGTTGATCGGCATGGGGAGGCCTCAAAGCGACGTCGCGTAGATCAAAAGAAACTCTGAATAAGTCCACGTTTTTTGGCGAGCCATCGCAGCTGTGCGACGCGGGGACGCGAAGAAATAAGGTCTTGGTGCCGTTGAGCTTGCCACAAAACTTTCTGGATTTATTTAATCGATGCTTTCTCAGGCTCTCGAATTATCTCCCACTATGGAGCTGATCCGAGAATATCGACTCACTGGCTTGAAGCCACCCCCTTCTTCGTTCGATGCATTTTTATATAAAACTCTGCTCTCAGATCCAGTGACTGACAAGGCAAGCTGAGATAAAGAATGGAGGCGGCGAGAGATCGACGATCGGGACCCCAAATCGGACACTGCTTAGTTGCTCAAATTAGGAGTGAGTAACGAGACAGGCTCTTAATCTATAATTTTAATTACCGGTTCCAGATAAAAATACCAGATCATTACCGCCCACCAGCCGTGGCTGTTGATCAGAACCACGACGTCGCGCGTCTACCGATACTTTTCGAGCGACGTAATTGTGTAATTCCTGAGCCGTAATACTACGGTCGTTATTCTCATCTGCATCACCATTCAGGCCCATCATCAAATGGTAAGAAAAGATTCCATGTCCAGTTTCTTCCGACGAGAGGGATATTTGTGCGCCCGATGCCGAGGATATAATCGTAGTTCGAGGGGGAATTTCACTCTGAGCTGCGATCTGCAATACTGGACGCGCATTTGGGGTTAGAACTCTACCGTCTCTCGAAACACCGGAGAAGCAGCTGTCGATCATAAATATCGTCTCTTTGGGATTTCCCTTTTGAACGAGCTTCATAACTCCATCAAGTCCAAGGGCGGTTTCTTCTAACAATTGCAGGTTGGAATCAGTCGGTAAAAGGTAATACTTGGTTGAATCAAGGGAGGCAATGCCATGCCCTGAATAAAAAACGAATACTTTCGTTTTGCCAGGATTGATTTCCGAAGGAAGCCAGTTTTTCAATGCTAATAAAATGTCACTTCTTTTAGCATTCTTCGAGCCTAATATCCTGATTTTATGGTTTGGTATTTTTAATATATTTTGAGCATAAAAAAGAAAGCGCATTGCATCATTTTGTGAAAAATTTGAGCGCGGCAGTTTTTCATATTCTTCCGCGCCAATTATGATAGCGACAGCATCAACATCACCTCTCTGAGAAAATTTTTGCTGTCCTAAACCAGCCGATAGATATTGATCTTTCCCGATACTCCTTGTCTTTTTTTTCTTTAGTTGGAAATTTTTACCATTAGACAACTCCCCACTGAGTTGTACTTCACTTTCACCCAACGGCAAGTAGCGGATAAATTTTTTGCGCGACATTTCGTCAAATGCAACTTCTTCGTTATTGATTTTTAACGAGAGTAAGCCCAAAGATGCAGGCAGCGTTAGATTTAATTCCACTTGACCGTCAGATTTGGGATCGCTAATTTCAAAAGAGATCCCTCCTGAGTATTCGGATTTCGGCATTTGCTTGCGAATACTCTCTGAATTTTTTTTCGCTAGCTCTCGCGCATTTAGATCATTACTTTGATTAATTGCTTTTTCAAACCATTGATTTGCATTGTCAATATTTTTTTCCGTTCCGATTCCATGCAGAAAAGCCCAACCCAGATTGTTCTGGGCCATTGCGTTATTACGCTCGGCAGCCACTTTCCACCAATTAAACGCTTTCTGGTTATCAACCGGGACACCTATGCCTTCGGCAAAATAGTTTCCAATTAGAAGCTGTGCATGCACATGCCCATTCTCGGCCGCCCTCAATATCGCTTCGGCAGATTTCGCAAGATCACGGAAACCGGGTTGGTCTCTTGCGTAAGCTAATCCAAGATTAAATTGGGATGCGGGGTGATCTTTGTTGGCAGCTCGCTTGAACCATTGGACTGCGGTACGCGTGCTCTGAGCAACGCTTTTACCTTCGAGGTATAAGACACCGATCGCATTTTCACAATCAGCATCACCAATCTTCGCGTCTTGGATACAAGAATCAAAGGCGCCTTGATAATCATGGTTAGCGAAAGCGAATTTAGCATCGTGGTAGGCAGCATATGCTGAACATTGGCTTACGAAAAAACTAAAGAAGAAAATAATTTTTACTAATTTCATTTCACAAATCCATTCAGTCGCTAAATTTTTATGAAATGCTTAGAATTCTGGATCTAGGTTGCTTCCGATCCCTTTTTTCTGAGTTGGTTTTTCTTTGTCGTCTGTGGCAGTAGGCGCGGTCTTTACATCCTCCGGTTTATTTTTTTTGCTTTCAGCATTTCTTCCAAAAAGTGCCCATGCAATCAAACCGGCTAACACAAGACCAATAACTGCCCCACCTCCCCCACCACTACTACCAGAGTGCTCATCATCTTCGGCTTTGACTGAGTTAGGTGTTACTGCAAGGGCGAGACACAAAACAAAACTAAGTATCCAGATAGGTTGACTTCGAGTCTTCATTTTCAAGGGCTTCACCAATTAGAAATTTCAGTATTGGCTATGGGCTCAAGTTAATGACCCAGTATGTCGTCCCGCCACAGTATGGAGAGTTTTATCGAGAATCAAACATGAGGCCGACGCCGAATAAATCCACGTTTTATGGTTGGCCAGCGCAGCTGTACGACGCGGGGATCAATAAAATCAGGACCTTAGCGCCATTGATCTAGCCACAAAAGTTTTCGCATTTATTTAATCAGCGCTTTATTAGGTACATGGTCGCTGGTCTCAGGATTGTCCGGCAATACTTGTAACAGAATCTTACTTGTTAATCTGAATATTTCTTTATTAAACAGCCATCGAGCCGCCCCGGTATTTGTGAAGGCTGGGTAGTTTATTAAATTAAAACTAACTAAGTAGCCCCAACCGCCCCGTTGCTGGACGCCTACCGTTGCCCCGTAGTCCAGCAGGAATACGCACAGTCATGCAGCCCCACCCATCCACGATCAAGCTAAGGAAGCGCTGATTAAATAAATGCGGAAACTTTTGTGGCTAGATCAATGGCGCTAAGGTCCTGATTTTATTGATCTCCGCGTCGCACAGCTGCGCTGGCCCGCCATAAAACGTGGATTTATTCGGCGTATCCCTAAGCAGACGAATAATCAGCCCACTCCACAGCCACAATCGACAAGGTAAAAAAATCTGAGTTAACGAAAATACAAGATTAGCGTGCCCAGCAC
>JAURLY010000006.1 GCA_030830945.1 Gammaproteobacteria bacterium
TCGTTGCGAGCATTTCCGCATTATCCCAAACGGCGCTGGCCGGCACGTATTAGGAATGCATCTCTACTGCCAATGAAATCAACCAGACTGCGCCTCAGCAAATCGACAAAGTTACCGTCTTGCTGAATGCCACCTGCAAAGAAGAAGGGAAAAAAGTCATTCTCAGTTATAACTACATGCTTGACACTGACAACCCGATAACCAAGCAGGCCATCGAATCCATGAAGCCAAACCAGATCAGCGCCGTATGCTCCGCTCCGGAACTGAAGTCAGTCCTCGACGTGGTGCTCATGGAATTTTCATATTCAGGCCGGGACAGAAAATTCATTGGCGCAAACCGCATCAATAAAAAAGACTGCCGACCGGCACGATAAAAGTAGTACGCGAATTGTCCTGGCTCGGGCTACCGCCGGGACAAGCGACCGGAATCCACCCTCACAAGGTGGCAAGCTTCTACCGACAATTTCACACGGGAAGCTGAAACCCCCGCGCTATCAAAACCCAAGAAAGCGAACCTCTACTTGTACTTGTCGGGGGTCGTGTTCTTTTTTTTGTGAGCGGCACGCGCCACAACCTCACAGGCCGCTTTCTCTCTGTAGATCGTACCGCGTTGGCCTTGGTACTGAAATGTGAGCTGAGTAACTTTACCGCCCACCTTCTTTTCCGACGTGATGCGCGCCAGTCCAAACTTGACCGCCTCTAGGACTTGAACTGCACTCATGGTTTCCATGCACTCCCCTGTCGTCATAACGCCTGCGACCGCCTCAACGGCATACCATGGCGCTGGCTCGGGTTCGCCCTCCTCGGATTGAGCTGCCACAGAAAGATTCACGCTCGCGAGCAGACAAGCACTGACTATTTTTAATGTATGGTTGCTATTTTGCATATCGAATATCTCCCGATCTTCAAGAATTGAACGCAAGTGACAATTAATTTTTTATTTTGACTAGGTATGTCACCGGCTCGAGCATGACTTACTTTTATCCCCAAAATCAGAAATAGAACGTTAATTTCCAATAACAAGGTGTATCAATACTCTCGCCAAGCGGTCTTTCATTTTGTAGCGACCTGCCCGAGACAGAGACCGGACCTCTACCTACAATCACAGCAATTCAAATACCCAGCTTTGCCTTAACAATTCCCTCATTGATTTCCTGAGCAACGGCCGATGTAACAATCACCTTATTAAAGGGAAGGAATGCCACCCTGATTAATTTCCAATGCCCCCCAATGTTGGGAATCGCGATAATTGTCCAGAATAAACATAAGTTAATCAACGAAGCCATGATGTGCACTAACGCAAGTATCCATCCAAACGTACACATCCACAAAATATTCAAAACCGCACTGACGTTTTTTAAAGTCTCATTCATCAGCGACGAGTCAGCACTGATATTTTTCGCCTGGCGATATTGATCCAACTGGGCTTTGGTTACCGGCGCCCTTCCAAATGGCCACACCGCAAAAACTGCAAGTCTGAACAAAGGAACGAACATAGGAAAAAAGATAACGGCGCTCATCGCATACAAAATAAAGAGGAGCCACCCACCAAGAAAGAACCACATTATGTTTCCGAGAAGCGCCATTTTTATACTTTTTGTAGATATACGATATGTATTTTTGGAAAAGTGCTTATGACTACATGCTATCGTCACTTTAAATAGAGTACCTTCAATGCCTGAATGAAAAAATCATCCTGAAAAAATACTTCCATATTTCAAGCGCAGATCACTCTTCTGCACCTTTCCAGTCCCACCCACCGGCAAAGACTGCACAAAGATAACCTCATCGGGAACCCACCATTTCGCGACGCGACTGGACAAAAAATCAATAATTTCCTGCTTCTCCAGAGTCATGTCTGGCTTGGGAACGATCAAGAGTAATGGCCTCTCATCCCACTTCGGATGTTTTACGCCTATGACAGCAGCCATAGCCACACCAGGGTGGGCTGCCGCTGCATTTTCCAGGTCTATCGAGCTAATCCACTCGCCACCTGATTTAATGACATCTTTAGTACGATCCCGGATTTGCATCACACCATCGGGGCTAATCGTGGCGATATCGCCCGTTGGAAACCAGCCATCGACTAATACTGTTTTATCGGCCTTGTGGTATCGCTCCACTATCCACTGCCCTCTCACCATTAACTCACCCTGCGAGCTTCCATCCCGAGGCAAAGACTTTCCATCGTCATCAATGATTTTCAGTTCAATGCCAAATACGGATTTTCCCTGCTTCGCAATCAGCTCATGACGATGATCTGCAGGCCACGCCATTTCGCGATCGCTGAGATTACTCATGGTCGCAACGGCGGTAGTTTCGGTCATACCCCAACCGTGACGCACATCGACGTTATAAACATTATTGAACTTGGCAATGAGCGCTCTAGGCATGGCAGAGCCACCGACACCCGTTCTGCGCATGGTTGTAAACGAAAGATTATTTTGTTCCAGATGCTGAACAAGTCCCATCCAAATAGTGGGAACGCCTGCGCTGATCGTGACTTTTTCCGACTCCATCAAATCGTACAAACTGGCACCATCCAGCTTAGGGCCGGGTAACACCAATTTGGCGCCGACCATCAGAACTGCATAGGGCAAACACCACCCATTGATATGAAACATGGGAACCACAGGCAACACCGCTTCTTGTGAGGAAATGCTCAGCACATTCGGCAGGCACGCAGATAGAGCGCTCAGTGCGATGGCTCTGTGTGAATAAAGTACGCCTTTTGGATTACCGGTGGTACCCGAGGTATAACAAAGCGCTGCGCCTGATTTCTCGTCCAAGTCTGGCCAATGAAAAACTGGCTCATTCGGCGCAATCAGATCTTCATAATTTTTAATGTCCACACCCTCAATAGCGGGCATATTCACTTTTTCACTGAGACAGATCCAATGATTCACCTTAGGACAATGAGGAGCGACGGCTTTGACCAGTGGCGCAAAGCTGCTATCAAACAGTATCACCTCATCATCCGCATGATTAATGATGTAAGCAAGTTGATCAGGATGCAGGCGCGGATTGCAGGTATGAATCACCATGCCACTACCCGATACAGCGTAATAGGACTCCAAATGTCGGTAGTTATTCCACGCAATCGTACCAACCACACTACCCACTTGAAGACCGAGGCTGGCTAAAGCATTCGCCAGTTGGTTGGATCTACTTGCCATATCAGCAAAGGTATACCGATGCAATGGCCCATGCGTCTCACGACTAACGATGACTTGTTGACCAAATTGACCCGCGCCGTGCTCAAGAATGGCTGAAATCAATAATGGCCGGTCCATCATTTTTCCGATTGATTGCATGGCTTATTCCTCGTTGATTTACTTATTATGGTTACAAGACGTCCTGCAAATATATAGATTCTACCGTGGCCAGAGAGTTATCTCTATATTGGGATATTCAGAAGAAAATTGAAAATCAGAATCAGAGACCTGCTATCGCTATTAAGCCAAGCGAAGGTTAGGGCCGAGGAAATTGCGCACCGGTTTGAAACCATGGTTGATAATAATCGGGACTGAGGGTTTGTCCTCTGCGACCTGTACCGGCGCAACGTCAGCTGCAAACAATGGGGTGGGACACATTTTTCGGGAGCTGAAACAGATTTTTTAATAAAGCTCAAGAATCGTATAGCCAGACATAAACAGACTGCAATGACGGCGTCGGTATCAATCAAACAAACTTGGCCAAACAAGCAAATTTACTCGATGTACTGATTGCATAGATATTTTTTGAAAATACATAGGTATTTATCAAAAGCCAATTAAGTCTCGTCGATCATATTATCCGAATCTTGGATTTCAACCTTCCACTTGTGGCGGGTTTCTGAAAGTATGATTTTTGAAGATGTAACTCGCCCAACCAAATTCAGTGTGTCGATAATTGAATTAATTTTTACATTCTCACTTGAGATAAGCTTCTAGCTCACGCTTGAGCTTAGCATTGACGAATACCGCCCGTGCATGCCTGCCTTTTGTCTGCTCGGGTATCAAGTTGATCTGATCCCGTACAGTCCCTTCCGCTGTATACACATCGCCATAGCGCAAGCTGGTAACTTCGCCAACTCGCATGCCTGCCAGGTGTGCGGCTAGCAGCATGGTTCTGTTGCGTACGTGGTGCTTGTTGGCGGCGACAAAATCTAATAATCGGCGCATGTCCTGTGGAGTGATTGTTTTTGCTTGCTTGGGCATAGATTTTTTTCCAAACCAAAAATTAGCTATGCGTCGAATGTAATTTCTTTGTTTTGTGTGGGCGACCTGTTTTTGGGTGTTTTGCGTCACGATATTTTCCTTCCTGATTTCAATGACTTAGCTGTGTTTGCAGCGGGAATCAAATCTTATCTACGTAAGCTTTGATATTGCTATTTAGCTGATTGATTGCTGATTTGTTAGGGAATTAGTTGCGAGA